>JANOTJ010000524.1:0-10480 GCA_031416295.1 Chloroflexota bacterium | reverse complement strand
TGCATCGGCGTGTGCCCGACCGGTGCCCTGATGGCCAAGCCCGAGTACGACATGCGCGCCGCCGGCACCTGGGATCCCTCGGCGCAGACCGTGACCGAGACGATCTGCCCGTACTGCGGCGTCGGCTGCGCGGTCGAGCTGCACGTCCAGGATGACCGGATCCTCAAGGTGACCTCGCCGCTGGACTCGTCCGTGACCGAGGGCCACCTGTGCATCAAGGGCCGCTTCGGCTTCGAGTTCGTCAACGAGCGCCCGAAGGGACCGCCGGCCGGCCCCTCGTGACGCCCCTGTCGCCCGCCGAACAGGGCCTGCTGACCTCGGCCCGGACGGCGACGCTGGCCACCATCGCGCCGGACGGGCGGCCGCGCCTCGTGCCGGTCTGCTTCGTCCTGGCCGAGGACGGCGCCCGCCTGTGGATCGCCCTCGACGAGAAACCGAAATCGATCGCCGATCCACGGGATCTCGCGCGCGTCCGCGACGTGCTGGCTCGTCCGGAGGTCACGATGCTCGTCGATCGCTGGTCAGAGGACTGGACCGAGCTCGCCTGGTTGCGGCTGGCCGGTCGGGCCTCCCTGGTGGAGCCGGCCGACGTGCCGGCGGGGATCGTCGCTTCGCTTCGCGCGAAGTACCCGCAGTACGCGACGCACGCGCTCGAGTCACGGCCGATGCTCGCGGTCGCCATCGAGTCCCGAACGAGCTGGGGGCTGGACCGCCCATCATGATCGCCCCCCGGTAAGTCTGGGCGCGGAGAGCGGCCGCGCGAGCGGTGCGGGCTGCGGAGTCAGCCCCAGCCGGTGAGGTCGCGCAGATCGATGCGGCGGTCGTGGCTGTAGACATTGAAGCCGTCGCCGCGCAGGAACCCGACGAGCGTGACCCCCAGGCGCTCGGCCGTCTCGATGGCGAGGTCCGAGGGCGCGGACACGGCACACACGATCGGCACGCCCGCGACCGCGGCCTTCTGGACGATCTCGAACGAGACCCGGCCACTCACCATCAGCACGCGATCGTGCAGCGGCAACGCGCCGGCGAGCAGCTGCGAACCGACGACCTTATCGAGCGCGTTGTGGCGACCGACGTCCTCGCGGATGACCACGAGCTCGCCGCTCGGTGTGAACAGCGCGGCAGCATGCAGGCCGCCGGTCTGATCGAACGCCCGCTGAGCCGCCCGGAGCATGTCCGGCAGCGCGATCACGACCGCTCGGTTCATCATGGGTCCATCGGGCAGCGGCGCGCAGCGGACAGCGATCTCATCGATGGAGGCCTTGCCGCAGATCCCGCACGAGGCGGTCGCGACGAAGTGGCGCTCGGCGACCGCTGCGTCATCGAAGGGCCGGGAGAGCCGGACGATGATCGTGTCATCGGGTTGATTGAGCAGTCGGGGGTCCCCGCCTTCCGTCCCGACGACCTCCGGGCCCTCGATCAACCCCTCGGTGCGCAGAAACCCGACGGCGAGCTCGGCCTCGTGCCCTGGCGTGCGCATCGTGACCGCGATCGCGACCGGCTCCTGTCCGGGACCGGCGGCGCGGATCTCCAGCGGTGCCTCGCCGACGATCCGGTCGTCGCGCAGCTCGAGCGATCCGCCGCGCACGGCGACGACGGCCCGGGTGGTCACGTGGCGGGTGGGTGGCGGCGAGCCATCGGTCAGCCTGGGCACGTCGCGTCCCCGAGGGCAGTCTGGAGTGTGGCGAACGCGACCCCGGCCGAATCGACTTTGTCGAACACGACGCCAAAGGCTTCCAGGCGATCCAGGCCACGGGTGTTGGCGTAGGCGATCGCGGCGTCGGCGACCAACGCATAGGCGACCAAAACGTCGCCGGCCGCGGCGTGCGCCGAGACGTAGCATTCGGCGGGCGGGTGGGACCGTAGCCAGTCGCGTTCACGGTCCACGAAGTCGAGCATGGCCACGGCCGCGTCGACGGTCGTGCCGTCGTCCTGGGACTCCACGGCGGCCGTCAGCGCCTGGTTGAGTGTCTGGATCTCGACCCCATCGTCGGCCAGGCGGAGCTGGAACTCCCCGAAGAGCAGCCGCGCGTCGGCGGTGGCCGGCGCGGCGGTCGGAGTCGGTGACGGCGATGGGGTCGGCATTGGACTTGGCGAGGGGGTCGGGCTCAGGGAAGGGGTGGCCGTGGGGCTCGGTGACGGCGAGGGGGCCGTCGCGACAGGCGACGGCGATGGACTCGCATCGGAACGGATCACCTCGCCGATCACCACCGCCCACGCCCCGACGACGACGATGGCGAGGACGATGACGAGGAGCCAGCGGGAGCGATCCACGACCGGGAGTGTAGGGCGAGCCGGCCGACGCGGCCATGGACCGACTGCGCGGCCCGTCAGCGGTCAACGATCCAGGAAGACCGCCGGCGCCATCGGCCGCAGGCAATGGGTCGAGCTCATCGCCTGGTGGTAGCCGCCGGCATTCAGGATGGCCACGAGGTCGCCCTCGGCGACCGGCGCCATCGGGTACTCCTCGGCGAACAGGTCGCCCGCTTCGTTGATGTGACCGGCGATGGTCACGCGCTCCGTGCGCGCCGCGTCGGGCGCGAGGCAGGGCACGAGCTCCTGGGCAAAGCCGTAGATGAAATACGCACAGTTCACGTTCCAGCCGAGGTCCAGGCCCACGAACGTGGTGCCCCGTCGATCCTCGACGCTGACGACCTCGCCGAGCAGGATCCCGGCATCCTTGGCGATGTAATCGCCGGGCTCCGCAGCGATCGTGACCCCGAGCGGCCCGAGGTGGCGGGCGACCGTGGCCGCGTAGGCCGCGAGATCCACCGGCCGCTCTTCGTCGCGGGCCGGGACCCCGAGGCCGCCGCCGATGTTGACCTCGACGACGTCATGGCCCGCGGCGCGTACCCGCGCGACCGCCTCGACGACAGGCAGCAGGGCCGCCTCGAAGTCGGCGAGACCGTCGGCCAGCCAGCCCGAACCTGCATGCAGGTGGATCGTGTCGATGGCGAGGTCGTGGCGAACGGCGGCCTCGATCGCCGCCTCGAATCGATCGAGGGCGATGCCGAATTTCGTGGGGCGCGAACCGCTGTACTCGAGGTGTGCGTTGTAGCCGACGCCGGTCGCCGGGTCCAGGCGCAGCCCGATGCGGCTCCCCGGGGAGCGCCGCCCGAACCGCTCCACCTGGCTGATGCCGTCCAGGTTCATGTGGATGTCGTGGGCGAGCAGCACGTCGAGATCGCGCTCGGACACGTTCGTGCCGGTGAAACTGATCTCCTCGGCGCGCCAGCCGCACTCAAGCGCGCGAAGCACCTCGCCCGGCGAGCAGGCATCGATGCCGACGCTCTCCGGTGAACCGGGGGCGCCAAGGGCGCGCAGGACGCCAAGGATCGCCGGGTCCGGGTTGGCCTTGAGCGCGAAACGCAGACGGAACGGCAGCCCGGCTGCGGCGAATGCCTCCTGCATCCGGCGTGCGTTCTCGCCATAGCGGGCACGGTCGTAGACGAACAGGGGCGTGCCGTGCTCGCGGGCGAGTCCGGCCGCGTCCCGGCCGGCGATGCGCAGCCGGCCCTCGGGCCCGACGTCGAGTCCTTCACGCACCCACCAGGGAGCGCTGACGGCGGTCACGCCACGGTCCGTGTGCGAGCTTCAGCGGTGCCCGGCGTCCACCGATCCGGGCCCTCCTCCACGGCCACACCAACCCCCTCCATCAGGCGCCGGGTGGCTGCCGCGATGTCGTCCACGGCGACACGGAACGCCGCCTCGTTGCGGGCCGACGGCTCGCGAAAGCCGCTGAGCTTGCGGACGTACTGGCGGGCGGCGGCCTCCAGTTCGCCCGTCGTCGCGGTCTCCCCGGGACGACGCAGGGTCTTGATGCTTCGGCACATGGCGTTACGGTAGGCGCATGACCAGGTTCCGTCATCTCGCCCTCGCCGTCGCCGCAGGCCTCGCGCTCGCCGTCGCCATCGACGTGCTGCGCACGGGCGGCCCGGGACCATGGCTCGCCGACCGCGGCCTGTCGCCGCCGTACGTGGCGCAGGGCCGGCTGGTGGATATCGGGGGACGATCGCTGTACCTCGACTGCCGGGGCGAGGGTCGGCCAACGGTCGTGCTGGAGGCAGGGATGGGCGATGGCGCTCGTGGCTGGGCGCCGGTCCTGGACGAGCTGGCCGCCACCACGCGCACGTGCGCCTACGACCGGGCTGGACGGGGCTCCAGTGACCCCCGCGGACGACACACGCTCGTCGACGCGGCCACGGATCTGCGAGGGCTGTTGGCCGCGGCCGGGGAACCGGGCCCGTTCATCGTCGTGGGCCACTCCCTGGGCGGGAGCTACGCCCGGGTCTTCGCCGATGCATACCGGGACGAGGTCGTCGGCCTCGTCTCCGTCGACGCCTTCGACCCGGATCTCGAGGCTGCGTACATCCATCCCCTGCTCGGAGACCTCCGCGCCGAGTACAGGACGAACCTGGACGGCCTTCGGACGCTCGTCGCGAACGTGGAAGGGCTCGACTGGACCACCTCCGAGGCGCAGCTCATCGCGTCCGACGTCAGCGGCCTCGCAATCGAGGTCCTGCGCGCCCCTCGCGCAGAGCCGCGCCTGGGCGCGGCGACGAACGCCGCGATCGCGGCCGCCGCCGAAGCGGGCTACAGCGCGCTCTCGCCTGGCCTCGTCCGGTACGAGCTCGCCTGGGGGGCCGGCCACATGATCCAGGTCGATCGCCCGGACCTCGTCATCGCCGCCGTGCGCCGGCTCGTGGATGCCGCCCGCGCCGCCGGGCTACCCTGACGCCATGGATGCCCCCGAACTCATCGAGCGACTCGCGATGCGCGCACACCCGGAAGGCGGCTGGTACGCGGAGACGTGGCGAGCGCCCGCGGTCGACGGCGAACGTCCGCCGGGCAGCGCGATCCTGTACCTGCTGGCGTCTGGCGACCGCTCGCACTGGCACCGCGTGGATGCCGCCGAGATCTGGCAGTACGCCTCCGGGGAGCCGTTGGATCTGCGGATCTGGACGGAGGGCGACGCGACGGTCACCACCATCCGCCTCGGGGACGCGGCGCAGCACCAGGCACAGCCGCAAGCCGTCGTTCCGGCGGGATCCTGGCAGGCGGCTCGACCGCTCGGTGCCTGGACGCTCGTCGGTTGCATCGTGATGCCGGCCTTCGAGTTCGAGGGCTTTGAGCTGGCGGCGGCGGACTGGGAACCACCGATCTGAGCCGAACGGCCGTCGACGGCCATCGACGGCCCGGCGACGGGCCGGATCAGCCGAGGTAAGGCCGGATCAGCCGAGGTCAGTTGGCGCTGACGTACCGCCACTCGATGGTGCCCGTGTAGCAATGGCCGAGCTTCAGGCAGGCACCACCGGTGAGGTCCCACTGGCGACCGGCCACGTACGGACCGCGGTCCACGACCGGCATGGTCACGACCCGGCCGTTGGCGGGGTTTCGGAAGGTGACGCGGGTACCGCACGGAAGCGTCTTGTGGGCGACGCCGACGAGCGACTGGGTCATCGCCAGCCCGCAGGCCGTGCGCTTGCCGTAGAAGCCGGGCCCGTACCAGGAGATGTTGCCGTCGAACCGCCATGGGTTCTTGACGACCGAATCCGCCTTGGGCACGGGCTGGGCGGCGTCGACCCGAGCCTTGGGCGGCTCAGAGCGCTGGTCTGGCTCGAACATCGTCGAGTCCTCGTCCAGTGTCCCGGCTGATCGGAACGCAGGATCGAGCGGTTTGATCGTCATCACCGACCCGCGGACAGCAGCATCGACCTCGACATTCGCGAAGAGATCGGCGGCGGTGGTCTGGAACGGGCTGGGGGCCCGTGAACCTACCGGTCCGGGGACGGCGACCGTGGCGAACACGGCGATGAGCGCCGCGATCGCGACGACCTTGGGGCGTCGCACGTCTTGGAGACCATAGCACGGAATCGCCTCGCGCAAGGGTTTCGGCACGAAGCGTGACCATATCAAAACCATGTCAGACGCGCGTCCCGCGCAGGCGTGATCAGCCCGCGCGGAAGCGCTCGACTGCGGCGGAGAAGCGTTCGAGTGCGGCCGGTGTCGACGGCTCGAGGCTGGCGATGATGTGCCTGGTTCCCAGGGCGGCGTGTGCGGCGAGCCCGGCAGCGACGGCTTCCGTGGAGCCCTCGAGCGCCTTACCCTCCGTCCCCACCGGCCGCTCGGGCGTGGCAAGATCCGGGTAGCGGACGTTGATACCGACCGTGATGTCCAGGGTCGCGGGATCGCGTCCGACGGCAGCGCAGGCTGCGGCGAGATCGGCACGGACCGTCGCCAGCCGCTCGTCCGGCTCGCCGAACCAGGCCAGGTTCCAGGCGTCCGCGTGTTTAGCCGTCAGGTCCAGCATGCGCGGCCGCTTGGCGGCGATGAGGATCGGCAGGTCCGGGCGGGCCGGCGGCACGAGCACGGCATCGCGGGCGGTCGTCCACGTGCCGTCCAGATCGGCCCGACCCTCGCGCAGCATCGTGCGAACGACCGTGAGCGCCTCCTCGAACCGCCCGACCTTGTGATCGGTCGGGTAGCCGAAGGCCTCGTATTCCGGGTCGTGCCAGCCACACCCGACGCCGAGGATGAGCCGGCCCCCGCTGACGTGATCGAGGGTCGCCGCCATCTTGGCCAGCAGCGCCGGATTGCGGAACGAGGTGCACATGACGATCGTGCCGAGCTGCACCCGCGTGGTCGCCTCGGCGATCGCGGACAGCACCGTCCAGGCCTCGTGGATGCCCGTCGTCACGCCGTCGAAGTGGAACAGCACGTGGTCGTAGACCCATAGCGAGTCGAAGCCGGCCGCCTCCGCGGCGATCGCGAAGGCGCGGATCTCCGGGTAGCTCGGGGGCGCCGACATGCCGTCCTCCTGGGAGATCGGCAGCACCGCGCCGACGCGCATCCGATCGCCTCCTCGCTTCATCAACGGCTCCGACAGCCTACGCTAGCGAGGATGACCGCGACTGTCCCGTCACGCCGGCCCGGCATGGGCGCCCTGCCGTACCGTGGCGGGACCACGTTCCGGGTCTGGGCACCGCACGCCGCCGCGGTCCACGTGACCGGGCCCTTTGATGGCTGGGCGCACACCGCCACGAACCTCAGCCGGGACGATGATGGGCGCGCCGATACGTGGTCCGCGGATGTGGACGGCGTCGCGGTCGGCGAGGAGTACCGGTTCACGATCGTGACGCCCGATGGCCAGGCACTGTCCCGGATGGATCCGTACGCCCGGCAGGTCACGAACTCGGTCGGCAACGCCGTGGTCTACGACCCGAGCGCCTTCGATTGGGGCGACGACCCGGTCGCGATGCCGACCTGGGACGACCTGGTGATCTACGAACTGCACGTCGGCACGTTCACCGGCAACCCCGACCGGCGTGGCGATTTCGACCGGGCGGCCCGCCGGCTGCCATATCTGCGCGACCTCGGCATCAGCGCGGTCCAGGTGATGCCTCCGTTCGAATTTGCCGGCGACATCTCGTGGGGTTACAACCCGGCCCACCTGTTCGCGATCGAATCGGGCTACGGCGGGCCGGATGCGTTCAAGCGCTTCATCCGGGCAGCGCACGAGCACGGCATCGCGGTCTTCGTCGATGTCGTCTACAACCACCTCGGCCCATCCGACCTCGACCTGTGGCGGTTCGATGGCTGGAGCGAGGGCGGCGGCGGCGGGATCTACCTGTACGAGGATCACCGTGCGCTGACCCCGTGGGGGGCCACCCGGCCCGACTTCGGGCGTGGCGAGGTCCGCACCTTCCTGCGCGACAGCGCCCTCACCTGGCTCGAGGAGTTCCGCTGCGACGGGCTGCGCTTCGACTCGACGCTCTACGTGCGGACCGTCGACGGCGACCCCGGCAACCCCGATTCAGCCATCGACGACGGCTGGTCGTTCCTGGCCTGGATCAACGACGAGATACGGGCGCGACAACCGTGGAAGCTGACCATCGCAGAGGACCTCCAGGATGACCCGGCCCTGGTCACACCGACGGCCGACGGCGGAGCCGGCTTCGGGGCGCAGTGGGATGGCGGCTTCGTGCGCAGGATCAGGGCTGCGATCACGGCCTCGGACGACGGGCAGCGGCACATCGACGAGGTCGTGGTCGCGATCGTCGGGGAGGGCCGGGGTCCCGCGATGTCCCGGGTCATCTACACCGAATCGCACGACGATGTGGCCAATGGCGACGTCCGGGTCCCCGAGGCCATCAGCCCGGGCGACGCCGCCAACTGGTGGGCCAGCAAGCGCGCGACGCTCGGATCGGCGCTGGTCCTGACCGCACCCGGCATCCCCATGCTCTTCCAGGGCCAGGAGCTGCTGGAGGATCGCTGGTTCGACGACAGCGTGGCCCTGGACTGGAGCAAGGCGAGCACCAATCGAGGCATCCTGCGGCTCCATCGCGACCTGATCGCCCTGCGCCGCGGCGGCGGCGGACTGACCCGCGGGCTGCGCGGCGATGGACTGCGCATCCTGCGGGCGCAGGACGATCCGCCGTTCCTGGCGTTCCAGCGCTGGCACGAGGGCGGCCCCGGCGACGAGGTCGTGGTCGTGGCCAACTTCTCGCACGAAGCGGCGCTCGACGTCCGGCTGGGCCTGCCGGCGCCCGGCCGCTGGCGCGTCCGCCTCAATGCCGACTGGTCGCTGTACTCACCGGACTTCGGCGGTCAGGAAGTCCTGGACCTCGATGCCGACGGCGAACCGATGGATGACCAGGCGTACAGCGGCCTGGTCAGCGTCGGACCGTACGGGGTGGTCATCCTGTCCCAGGACCCGTAGCGCCGCTCCCGGACGCGGAGACCCCGTGGCGGTAGAACGGGATGGGCTCCGGTGGCAACGGCGTATCGCCCCGAATGCGGCCGGCGGCCTTCTCGGCCAGCATCATCACCGGCGCGTAGATGTTCCCGTTGGTGACGTAGGGCATGGCCGAGGCGTCCACGACGCGCAGGCCGTTCACGCCGTGGACGCCCAACGTCAGCGGGTCCAGCACCGACAGATCGTCAATGCCCATGCGCGTCGTGCACGAGGGGTGCAGGGCCGTCTCGGCGTCCTTGCGCACCCAGTCGAGGATCTCGTCATCGGTCGACACGGCGCCGCCTGGCGACGTCTCGCCGCCGTTGAACGGCGCCATCGCCGGCTGGCCCAGGATGTCCCTGGCGACGCGCACCGCCTCGACCCACTCGCGTCGGTCCTGGTCGGTCGAGAGGTAGTTGAAGCGCAGCGCGGGGTGCTCGTGCGGATCCGTGCTCTTGAGCGTCACGGAGCCGCGCGCGTCCGAATACATCGGCCCGACGTGCACCTGGTAGCCGTGGCCGGGCGTCCCCGCGGTGCCGTCGTAGCGGATCGAGAGCGGCAGGAAGTGGAACATCAGGTTCGGGTAGGCGACGTCGTCATTGGAGCGGACGAAGCCACCCCCCTCGAAGTGGTTCGTGGCCCCCGGACCGCTGCGCAGGAACAGCCATTGGGCGCCGATGAACGGGCGTCGCCACGTCTGGACCGCGGTCGGCTGCATGGATACCGGCTGGAGGCTGCGGGACTGGATGTAGACCTCGAGGTGATCCTGGAGGTGCTGACCGACACCCGGTCGGTCAGCGACGACCGGGATGCCCAGCGCGCCGAGGTCGGCAGCGGGCCCGACGCCCGACAGCAGCAGGAGCTGTGGGGAGTTGAAGGCCCCACCGGCCAGGATCACCTCCCCCGCCAGGATGGTCTCCGTGCCGCCGCCGTGGCGCTCGATCTCGACACCCACTGCGCGCCGACCCTCGAAGTGGATGCGGGTCACGAGGGTGGACGTCCGGATCTGGAGGTTCCTGCGCTTGCGCATGACCGGGTGCAGGTAGGCCCTGGCCGCGGACAGCCGCCGGCCCCGGTGGATGTTCCGATCGAACGGCGCGAAGCCCTCCTGTCGGTACCCGTTCACGTCCTCGGTCCGAGGATAGCCCGCCTCGACGGAGGCATCGAAGAACGCCCCGAAGAGCGGGTTCGTGGCCGGACCGCGCTCCAGGACGAGCGGCCCTGCGTGGCCGCGCCACGGGTCGTCCGGAGCCGCCGCGAGCGCCGTCTCCATCCGCTTGAAATACGGCAGGCAGTGGGCGTAGTCCCACGTCGACATGCCCGGATCGGCGGCCCAGCGCTCGTAGTCGAGCGGGTTGCCGCGCTGGAAGATCTGGCCATTGATGCTGCTGCTGCCGCCGAGCACCTTGCCCCGCGCGTGGTAGATCCGCCGGCCGTTCATGAACGGCTCAGGCTCCGACTCGTACATCCAGTCGTAGAAGCGGCTGCCGATCGGGAAGGCCAGCGCCGCCGGCATGTGGATGAACGGATCGAGGCGCCAGTCGGATCGACCGGCCTCCAGGACCAGCACCCGCGTCGACGGGTCCTCGGACAGCCGGTTGCCGAGCACCGACCCGGCCGAGCCGCCGCCGACGATGACGTAGTCGTACCGCGTTGCCGTCATGGTGGCGGCGATGCTAGCAGCGTGCAGGCGAGGCGCGTCAGGCGCTCTGGGCGAGATCCACGTCCCGGGAATCGCTCCCGGGC
>JANOTJ010000523.1:0-3150 GCA_031416295.1 Chloroflexota bacterium | reverse complement strand
GTGCGGTCATACATGGAGAGTAGCGGAGTCGTCCTGTCCTTGACCGCCGCGCCGGTGGCGTGTGGCGACGGCAGATGCCTTGCTTCTGGCGGGTGTACGCGGACGTCTTCGGCGGCGAGCATGACCCGCCGGCGCTGAGTTACGTCCCAGCAACGGCCACGCCGCGGGCAACGGTTACGCCAGCGCCGACGGGGCACGATGGAACGACCGTTCCGGCGGACTGGAGACACCTGGCGGGTCCTCCGGTGGTTTCTGATACCCACATATCCTTGGCGTCCCGCGCGGCCTCACCCGAGCGGCGCGTCGGATGCCGGTTGACAAGACCACGCATCCTTTGGGGCGACGCAAGGAGGGATTGCCAATGACGCTCATGGAGGCGCTGTACGGGATCGATCGGATCTCGGGGAAAGTCATCGGCCCGAACGACGACGGGTACGACGCCGCCCGACTGACATTCAATGCGACGATCGACCGGCGACCGGCGGCGATCGTCCAGTGTCGCTCCACGGCGGACGTGGTTGCGGCGGTCCGCGCCGCCCGCAACGCCGGTGTCGCGATCGCGGTACGGGGTGGCGGCCATGCCGTGGCGGGTCATGCCGTCGCCGATGGGGCACCCGTCGTCGATCTCCGCGAGATGCGCCGCGTGGATGTCGATCCCGCGCGGCGGGTCGCCCGCGCCCAGGGCGGTGCCCTGTGGGAGGACGTCGACGGGGCAACGACAGCTCATGGCCTGGCCACGACCGGCGGCACGTTCGGCGACACCGGGATCGGAGGGCTGACGCTGACGGGTGGGATCGGCTACCTCATGGGCACGTTCGGCTTGACCTGCGACAACCTAATTCGAGCTGAGGTGGTCACCGCCGATGGTTCGATTGTCATTGCCGGCGACGATGGTGATCCGGAGCTTCTCTGGGCGCTCCGCGGCGGGGGCGGCAACTTCGGGGTGGTCTCGCCCCTGTTGGCCCCGGTATAGCCCTTGCTGTAGTCCTCTTCCATAGCCTCTCTTTCTTGGACGCAGCAGCGCCCAAAGCGGAAGGGGTCGGTCTCGCCATTGGCCCTGCGCAGCGATCGAGGCGACCGAGGTGGGGCGGTGCGCCGGTGGAGCCTCGCGGCTCCATGCCTCCGTGCCGTGCGGGGAGTGTGGGCGCCTTGGCTGGAAATAGATGCCGCAGATTTCGCGACTCCCGGTCGCCCGCCCCTGGGGAGGCCGGCCTGAGCTGGGATCGACCGCGACGGCCCGGAGCGGGGGTGCCGGCTCATGTCCTGAGGCGCCAATGGCGGCCGCGCGGTGCCGGACCCCCAACACTATGAACCCATGGTGTCCGTCGTTTAGGTAACAAGCTCTAGTCTTCTCGGTCGACCCGACGGGCTGGCCCCATGAACACTACGATTGGGGACCCTCCAAGGCGGAGGGCCCCACCAAAGGGTTCGAGCGAGCTCTCTAGTTCTGCGGGCAGCCGGGGTTGGCCTTGTCGATCCGCAAGGCAGTCGTCCCGGCCGGAACGAGAAAGGTGACGTACACGACGGCCGGTGTGCCGCTCTCGTTGCGAACGAGGCCCGCGTGATCGCCCGACTCGGCGAATGCGGAGTTCGGGGTGTCCGCGGTGTACACGGTTGCCGTGCAGTGTTCGTCATAACGCACCACGCTGCCCGTCTTCACTGTTACGAGGACCACGCCCGGGTGCGAGTGCCAACCGGAGGAGCCTGGCACGCCAATGTTGATCGTCTGCGTGACGAAGTCCACCGACTCCTTCGTCTGGAACTTGATCGCTCCCGTGTTGAAGTGCACTCGATCGCTCAACGTCCCGCGCGACAGGGTCGTCGCGGGGCCGAAGTTGAGCGCGCCCGTGGCGAGCACCGTGCCGGCGAACACGACGATGAGGGTGAGCGCCAAGAGCGGAATACGCATTGCCTTACGCATGTTTCCTCCTCCACCCATTAGCGGGTAGGCGTGCGACCCCGGGGGAGCCATGTTATCGGTGGGGGCCGACGATGTCCAAGCTCGAGTCCGAAAGTGGTGCGGGGACGCACCTTGGCCGCCGGCTCCCGGCCCTGGCGTTCGTCGTGCGTCGTGCGTCGTGCGTCGAATTAGGGGTCGAAGGCGTACGGCCCACGTCAGGACTGGAGCCGGGCTAGCCAACGGTGACTGACATAACGCTTTGATCGATCGACACCATGCATGACGTGGAGCTGACCGCTGACGATCGCGCCCATGTGCCGGGTCTGGCACCGCTGTCTGCGCACTCGACGTGGTGGCTGGTGTGTGGCTCTGGCAAGGCCGGCGACGGGGAGCCGCCCTGGGGCTTGCGATGAGTCCGCTGGCTCTGGCTCTCGCTGTCGGATTCGCGCTGCCCTTTCTGATCGCACCGGTGCCGATTCGGGCGGCACTCGTTCTGGCCGGACGGCGATCTCTGCGGTGAAGTCGCATGAATCCGACCAACCAATCGACAGGCCGTCATTGATCGATTGATCGGCCGATTTACTCAACAAGAGCCGCCGCCGCCGCCGGGCCGGGCAGGGCGTGCCACGCGTCGCGTAGCTCGGTGATATTGCTCTGCCACTCGGGGTCGTCGAGGAGCACGTGCACCTCGCTTAGGAGGCGCCGGTGCTGGCCCAGGTCGACGGGATCGCTGTGGACGACGCCACCATGGCGTCCGTCGTGGCGGCGCTCGGGTCGAACCAGCAGCCGATCGCGATCGACCGGGCACGGATCGATCGGCAGATCCGCGAGCTGGCACTGGAACACGCGGCTGGCGGCCTGGGCGACGACACCTACCTGACACGCCTAAAGGCGCTCCGCGAGCAACGTGACGCCGTCGTGGAGCGAATTGCCCAGGGCCTACCGGGCCATCGCGCTGTCGAGTGGCTGCGCGCCATCAGCGAGTCCATCCAGACCGCAGACGTACCGAAGGAGAAGGCAGATCTGATGCACGCCATCTACGAGCGGATCACGGTCGCTGGCCCCGAGATCGTGGGTGTCCGGCTGACCGCGGCGGCCTACGCGCACGGATTGGCGCTGGCGCTGCCTGAAAAGGTTGCAATGGCGCGCCCGACAGTGTCTGAGTTCACGACATAGGTGACACCTGATAGGCGACTGGTGAGTCGGGACATGCGTGACAGTCGGGTGCATGTCGAAGCATCGGGTGGCCG
>JANOTJ010000522.1:0-5355 GCA_031416295.1 Chloroflexota bacterium | reverse complement strand
GGCCCTGAGCGCGGCGGATGGCGAACTTCGCGGAACCAGCCCCTCCGCGCGATTGACCACCTATCCGGAAGATCTCCTCGCCCGACCGCTGGCCGACGTGGTCGTCTCCGTGGATGCGGTGGCCGACCCGACGATCTCCGCACCCGCGTTCGATGTCCCCGATGCCGAGCCGATCGGCGTGGCCACCCCAAGCACCGCTCCTGGAGCGTCGGCGTCGGCCACGCCCGCACCATCCGATGCGGCCGTCCCAGGCGGGATCGGCGGCGAACTGCCGACCATCTTTCGGGAAGCGAACCTGACCCCGTTCGTCCTGTTGCTGTCCATCGTGACCGCGGCTGCCCTGGGTGCCGGCCATGCCCTGACTCCGGGCCACGGCAAGACCCTGATGGCGGCGTATCTCGTTGGGACACGGGGCACGTCCCTCCACGCGCTGGGACTTGGCCTGTCCGTCAGCCTGTCGCACACGGTCGGGATCCTGGTGCTGGCGGCGATCGTGGTCGGAGCGGCCGATGTCCTGCCACCCGATGTCGTCGTTCGAACCGCGCCCCTGGTCGCCGCGTTGAGCATCCTGGCGATCGGTGGGTGGATGCTCATCGGAGAGTTGCGTCGGCGGCGCTCGATCGCCGCATCCATGAAGGCCCACGCGGCGACCGAGCATGAGCACGCGGCCGCGCACGAGCACGACCATCCACACGAACACGAACACGATGCGCACGAACATGAGCATGAGCATGAACACCAGGCCCACGATGCGGGCGAGCACTCCCACGGCGGTGTCCGCCACTCCCACCTGCCAGCCGCCGGCGCCACCATCACCTGGCGCAGCCTCTTCGTCCTGGGTCTGGCCGGCGGCCTCATCCCATCGACCAGCGCCCTGCTCATCCTCCTCGGCTCCATCGCGGCCGGTCGACCAGCTTTTGGGTTCATCCTGGTCGTCGCGTTCGGGCTGGGCATGGCCGGCGTCATGACGGGAATCGGTCTGGTGATGGTGTTCGCCCGCGGGCGTCTCGATCGCCTGCCAGGCGGCGGCGGTCTCGGCCGCGTCCGCGATGCCGTGCCGCTGGTCGCTGCGGTCCTGGTCTTCGGCTTTGGCCTGTACCTCACGGCCCAGGCACTCGGCGGTGCCACCACCCTGTGAACGAGGCCTGCGGATCGAGCCCGAGGGCGAACGACGTGGCCATGTATGCCCCGGCAGCTCCAGCGGGTGGACAACATTTATTTGACCTGCGCCGCCAGCGGACGTACGTTGACAACATCACGCTAGACGCCCACTGAGGCCATGAGGGGGTCCGGGTGCGCCGTCATCACCGTCACCTGGTCGTCACCCTTGTCACGGTGCTCGTGGCGTCGCTGGGCGTCTCGCCCAGTGCCAGCGCGACCTACGCGGCGGAGGTGTTTCCGTCCCTGCCCAGCGCGCCGGCAGCGGACGGATCGCGGAAGGCAGCTGCCCCCGAATCAGTCCAGGCCAACTCCCCCCTGATCGTCCAGGGTGGCCTGTACTACCCGGAAGACGACCCGATCTTCGCCCGAAGTGTCCCCTGCTTCATCTTCAACACGCTGCTCTTCCCGGTCGCGATCGCGGGTGATTCTGACATCTACGGTGACTGCGGGGCGCCCTCCATCACGTGGACCCTGACCGGCCCGGGCACGCTCGCCATCCATCAGGTCGACAACGGTCAGGCGATCCTGAGCGTGGATGGCGTCGACGTGCTCAGCCTGACCGGCGGTTGCTTCGCGGGAAACATCCAGACCGTCGCCATCGCGGGGGCCGGCGCGCACACGATTCGCATCGACCGGATGCAGGATGTCTCGACCGGTTGCCAATACTGGTCGTGGGGCTTCGATGGGATCGAATGGAACGGCATTCCGCCGGCCGAGCCCTCCGAGCCCGATAGCCCCGCGGTAGACAAGCAGGAGAACATCGGTACGGGCGGCGATCCCGTCCAGACGCTGTCCGGCGCATTCACCCTCAGCCAGACCGACGTCGCGATCGGCGGACGTGGGCCCAGCCCGTCGCTCACCCGGTCCTACAACAGCCTCGATCCGCGGCCCGGCCCCGTTGGTCCCGGCTGGACGCACGGGTACCAGGCACGACTTCGCCATCCGGACGATGGCTCCCAGGACCAGATGTTCGTCGGGCCGGACGGAAACTCGGATCGCTTCGCCCTCAATGGTGACGGCTCGTACAGCCCGCCGCCGGCGGTGTACCGGACCCTCGTCAGGAATGGCGATGGGACCTTTACGCTCACCGACAGGTCGCAGGCAAGCTGGACCTTCGACGGCGTTGGTCGCCTCACCTCGGTGTCAGACCGCTATGGCAATGCATCAAATCTGACGTATACGGGCAATCTCCTCACCTCCGTCGCCGACCCGGCCGGCCGCGGCGCGCTCAGCCTCGCCTACACGAACGGGCTGCTCACGAGCGTCACAGATTGGGCGAGTCCTGCACGCACCGTCACGTACCAGTACGACGGGAATGGCCGGCTCTGGAAGGTGACCGACCGCGAGAGTCAGACGACCACCTACGCGTATGAGGGCACATCGCAGCGCTTGACGTCGATCACCGACGCGCGCGGCAACGTCGCGCTCACCCTGACCTACGACGCACAGGCCAGGGTGGCCACCCAGAAGGACGCCCAGGGCCTGCTCACCGGCGCGACCAACGTGTTCGCCTACGTCGTCAATGGCGACGGCACGCGGGTGACCACGGTCACGGCTGCACCCACCTCGTTCGAACCGACCTTCAGCCCGACCATGGTCGACACGTACAACGCGCAGGGCTTCCTGACTTCGCGCGTGGCCCGCCCGACCTCGACCGAGACGCTGACTGAGAGCTATGCCTACGACGCGAACGGGTTCCGGAGCGCGATCACCGACGCAGGTGGGAACACGACCAATCTGTGTTACGACGTCAACTACGCAGGGCTGACGATCGCCGGGAGCCGGGGCAACCTGACCCGGAGCATCGGCCCGGCCCCCGTCGCCGGCGCCAACCGTCCTGTCAGCCTCATCGCCTACGACGCCAAGAACAACGTCACCCAGACCGTCGCGCCCGCCGGCGTCCCATCGGGCCCGACCGTCACCTGTGTAACCGATCTTGCCGCCGTCGACGCCGACTTCGCGACCGATCTCGCCTACGACGCCGCGGCCGTGAAGCTCGTCTCGACCACGAGCCGCTATACCGACCCCGACAGCGGCGCCACGAGCGCGGTCACCAAGTACGAGTACGGCGATGCCGCCAACCCCGGGCACGTCACGCGGATCATCCCGCCGCGCGGCAACACCACGGCGACCCCCGATTACACCTACGCCACGACGATGACCTACTTCGGAAGCGGCACGCGGGCCGGCATGCTCGCGAGCGCCAGCGACGCGCTGGGCAGCACGACGACGTACGACTACGACCCGGTCGGTCGCCTGGCGAGTTCGGTCGGCCCGCTCGGCAATGCCGCCGGCGGCGTGCCGGCCGAGCACCGGACCGACGTCACCTACGACCGCGAGGACCGGGTCCGCCTGGTCAAGCTGCCGGCACCCGTCGCGGGCGGCGCTCAGCTCATCAGCGAGACCCGCTACGACGAGGTCGGCAACCCGATCGTGCGGATCGACGCGAAGGGCCAGGTCACGACCTCCACCTACGACGAGCGCGACGCGCTCCGCCAGGTCAAGGAGAGCCCCAACGCCTGGGCCGATCCGGCACTGCCGCCGGCGGGCGTCATCACCACCGAGTACAGCTACGACGCCGCCGGGCTGATGACCCGGATGAGCCGGGCCAAGGGCGACGCCGCCAATGAGCGCGCCACCGACTACACGTACGACGGCCGGGGCCTGGTCCGGCGCGAGACGCAGTACCCGTCCTGGCCGGCCACGACGGCGAGCCTCGTCGCGACCTCCACCTACGACCCCAACGGCAATCTGGCCGTCGCGACCGACCAGCTCGGCCGGACGACGACCATGGCCTACGACAGGCTCAACCGCCCGACCGCGCTCGACTACAGCGACCCTGCGACCCCCGATGTCGCCTACGGCTATGACCCGAACAACAACCGGACCTCGATGACCGACGGCACCGGTGCCTCGAGCTATGTCTACGACGAGCTCGACCGGCTGACCGCGGTCACCACGCCAGGTCCAAAGACCGTCGCCTACCGCTACGACCGCGACGGCAACCGGACCAGGCTCATCTACCCCGACGCGACCGCGGTCACCTACGCCTTTGACAAGGCCAGCCGGATGAGCGGCCTCACCGACTGGGCGGCCCGGACCGTCGGCTACACGTACTTCGCCGACGGGGCGCTCAAGGACGCCACCAACCCCAACGGCACCGTCGCCACCTACGCCTACGACAACGCCCGCCGGCTGACCGACATCATCCACAAGCTGGGTACGACGGTCTTCGAGCGTCGCACCTACAAGCTCGACGGGATCGGCAACATCCTGCGCGTCGCATCGGGTGACGTCGATGCCCAGGCGGCGCGCCCGGACGGCTTCGTCGCAGCACACGGGACCTGGACCGGCACGTACGCCTCGGTCAACGAGACGATCGCCAACGACACGACGTTCCTGGCCTCGCCCGGCAGCCCGGTCGCGGCGAACTTCTACGAGGTCAGCCTGGACGATGCGCTGGTGCCCTTCGACAAAACCTCGGTGACCCTGCGCTACCGCTATGCCAAGAGCGGCAACAACGCCGGCAAGACGATCAATCTCACCGTCGAGCTCCGTCAAGGGTCGACCGTGATCGCCTCGCGAGTGCATGCCAACATCCCCGGCGTGTCGGGCTCGGGCTGGCAACAGGCGTCGCTGCTCCTGACCATCACCGAGGCCACTTCCATCACGGACTACCGCGATCTGCGCGTCCGCTTCCGACCGACGACGAGCGGCAATGGCCAGGCTCGTCAGGCACAGATCAGTTGGTCGGAGTTCGGACTGTCCGGCCCCGACGATCCGGCGACCGCCGCGACCTACGGCTACGACCGGTTGGATCGCCTGAACTCGGCCATCGACCCGATCGTGGGCGCCGCGACCTACACCTACGACCCGATCGGCAACCGATCGACCAGGGTCCGCGGCACCACGACCGCGTACACCTACGACCGGGCCGACCGGATCACGGCGGCGGGGGCCACGACCATGACCGTCAACGCCGTCGGCGCGACCACCGCCCGGGGTGCCGACAGCTTCACCTACGACGGGGTCAACCGGCTCAAGACGGCAACAGTCGCCGGCACCACCGAGACCGCGACCTACGACGGCGACGGGGTGCGCTTCAGCCGCCAGGTCGGTGCGGGGCCGGTCATCCGCGCCGTGACCGATCCGACGGCCGGCCTGCCGGTGACCATCGACGACGGCAGCCGCAAG
>JANOTJ010000521.1:0-2826 GCA_031416295.1 Chloroflexota bacterium | reverse complement strand
TCGCCGTCATGCGGGGTGGAAGGATCGTGGAGATCGGACCGACAGAGGAGGTGATCCTGCAGCCCGGGCACGAATACACTCGATCCTTGCTCGCTGCCACAAGGGGCGAACGATAGCGATCGATTTCATCAGCACGACCAGGAGGTAGTCACATGACAACTGCACGCAAGCGCCTGATCTTCTTCACGGTCGCCGACCCAGGCATCCATCCCGAGAGAGTCCTGGAGGCGTATCACCTTGCGACGACGGCCGCCAAGGCGGGGCTGGAAGCGGAGGTTCGATTGGCGGGCGACGCGGTCAGGGTGGCGTTACCCGACGGGATCGCGGCCACACCTCGCGGCGACGACCTCCGGGCGAAGGTGCTCCTGCGAACGGAGCCGGGATACGCCGTCTCCATGTGCCCCGGCAGCGCCGACTCGCGGGGCGTGTCGGACGAGGCCATGGCTGCGGTCGGGGGCGTCCGGCGATATCTGGCGGACATCCTCACAGAAGCTGCGGAGGGCACCTCCGAGTTCATCCACGTCGGGTAGTGAACGCGAACCGGACGCCCCTCGCCGTTGCGCTCAGCCGGGTGTGATCCAGATCGGGATGCGACTCGATCCGGCCCGTCACCCAGCGCGGCCTGCTGATCGGCGCGCTTCAGTCCGTGGTCAGGGTCTCCCCGATCTCGTCGCGCCACGTGCCGGCCTCGATGAAGGCCAGGAATGCGGCGCCCGCAGGGCTGAGACGCTGGTCCCTGCGATGGACGAGGTGCCACTGGCGTCGGAGCGGGAAGCCGATGACCGGCAGCTCCACGACGTGTCCAAGACGCAATTCCAGGGCGACCGCGTGCCGTGACAGGATGGCCACGCCGAGGCCACGCGCGACTGCGCGCTTGATCGCCCCGTTGCTGGCCAGTTCCATCAGGACCCGGACCTGGCGATTGGCCTTGCCCAGAGCCGCGTCGGCGGTCTCGCGCGTGCCCGAGCCCGGCTCGCGAACGATGAACGGCTCCGCTGCCAGGCGATCCAGGCTGATCCGCGCCGCCGCGGCCAACGGGTTCCGTGGCGACGCGATCGCGATCAGTTCGTTGGGCAGGAAGGGCGCGACGATGAGCGGGATCGGGGGGTGCTCCCAGAGATGGCCGATGACCCCGAAGTCGGCCGAAGCGGTCTCGAACCGATCGAACAGCTGGTCTCGATTGCCGACATCGAGTCGGACATCGATGTCGGGATACGCCTCCTTGAAGGCGCCCAGGACGTCGGGCAGGACATAGATCCCGACAGTCGTGTCGCCGAACACGCGCAGGCTCCCGCGACGCAGGCCCTGGAGCTCGTCGATGGCCCGGCCGGTGGCTCGGAACTCCGCGAGGATCCGCTGGGCGTGCTCGTGGAGCAGCTCACCGGCGGCCGTCAGACGGGTCCGCCGAGTGGTGTCATCGAAGAGCGGCGTGCCGATCGCCAGGCTCAGGCCCTTCATCTGATGGGACACCGCGGGCTGGCTCAGGTGGAGGGATTCCGCGGCCTGGGTGAAGCTGCGCAGATGGGCGACCGTGCTGAAGACGCGCAACTGGTGGATCGTCACGCGCGACTCGAGGAGCGCCTCCATGCCTGTCGCAGCGCGCCCGTCGACGGGTCGCACAACGCCCGGTTCGGGCGACGGCTGCGAGCGCTCAGTCATGCATCAACTTGATGGACCTCATGCGCGGAATGTATTGGACTGCATGGTAAACGGCACCCTGGCGGGGTGGAGTACCATCCCGGCAACATGGACCTCCTGGCGATCCTGGTCGTGATCCTGATCCTCGTGCTCGTGTGGCGCGGCCCCAAGACCCTGCCCAAGATCGGTGAGGCCCTCGGGCGCGGCGTGCGCGAGGCGAAGTCCGAGGCCAAGAAGGCGCAGGCCGAGATCCAGGCACGGACCGACGGGACTCCGGGGGACGACTCGGGGCGAGCATCCTGAGCCGACGCTTCGAAGGCGCCTGGCATCCGCCGGGTGCGACCGGATGACACCCGATGAACTCGCGGCGATCACCCTGCGACCGGGACCCGGAGAGCACCTGACCACGATCGAGGTCGACGGCCGCGACGTGACGACCCTCGCCGACCTGCCCCCGCTGCGCGATCGACTGCTGTTCGTCGGCCTCAACCCCTCGCCGGTCAGCGTGGATGCCGGCCACTATTTCCAGGGCCGTCTCGGGCGCACGTTCTGGCGCCGACTGACGATCGCCGGCATCGTGCCCGCCGGGACGGACGTCGAGACCGCGGACGATGCCCTGATCGCCGCCGGCCACGGCATCACGGACCTCCTCAAGATCCCCACGCCACGCGACGAGGCGAGCGACGCGACGCTCACCGCAGGCGTCGGTCCACTCTGGCAGAAGGTCGCGCTGTGGCGGCCGGCCGCCGTCGTGTTCGTGTACAAGCGCGCCGCCGCCATCGCCGCCGGCCGGCCGCTCCAGGAGCGCTGGGGGCAGCTCATCGGTGTCGCCCTGGGTGGCCGGCCGTGCTTCCTCATGCCCGGGCCGTACGCGCCGATCGAGGAAGTGGACGAGGGCCTCAACTACCTGCGCAACCTGAACGCGTCACTGCCCGACCGCGCCTGAGCCGCGGGCGCCGGGGCCGGGCGACTCGGAGGATCGCCTACCGATCGAGCTTGCGATCCTCGAGCTCGATGAGCGTGATCCCGCCGTCGCCGTCGTCCACGTCGTCATCGAACGCGTCGGCCGTGCCGGCGAGCGCCGCCGCGTCCAGGTCGGCGAGGTCGTACCAGACGATCGCATCGGTCGTCGGCAGGCCGACGGCGAAGGCGGCGAGGAGCAGCAGCGGGCCCACGACGTTGGCGATG
>JANOTJ010000520.1:0-7000 GCA_031416295.1 Chloroflexota bacterium | reverse complement strand
TCGCGACAGCCCGCAGTGTCCGTTCGTCGGCCGCGAACCGCCCCACCCTGGGCAGCAACGCGAACGTGACCGCCGCGATGATCGGGATGAAGATGGCGAGGGTCAGCACGAAGGCGCTCCTGGGTTCATGGGATCAACGGGCGGCGAACAGGATGACCGCGATCAGGACGAGCCCGACCGCCACGATGACGAAGTAGTGATGCGTCTGTCCGGTCTGTAGTCGGCGACTCTGGTGGCCTGCCAGTCCGACACCGCGAGCGGTCGCCTCCACGGCCCCGTCCACGCCCACGTCGTCGGCCCGGCGGGAGACATCGGCGGTCAGCATCGTGGCCGCGGCCGTCGCGCGGACGACCCCATCGATGGAGAATTCGACGCGTCGAGCCACGAGCGACGAGATGAGCTGCGCGATCCGGGCTGAAGCCCGGATCCCCGCATCGATCACCCGGTCGTCGGCTCGCCCCAGCGCCGCGGACAGTCGGAGCGTCGGCGCAACAACGAGTGCGGAGGTCGCGCGCGGCAGGAGCAACCAGTCCCCGACAGCTGCCTGGATGGACGGCCTGACGCCCAGGTCGAGGAGCCGCCCACGACGATCGAGGAGGATGACGACGAGCCCGGCCCCCAGAAGGAGTCCAACGGACACGACGAACTCCCAGGCGGAGCCCGCCGCCAGCCCCCCGCCGGCCAGCCCTTCGACGACGTCGGATGTGCCGGGGAACCACAGGGCCCCGAGCGCGATGGTCGTGACCGCCAGGACGGCGAGCGCGGCGAGCTCTGTGGTCGTCGGCCGTCTGACCAGACCCGCGGGCTCGCCGCGCCCGAACGCCAGCAGCTGGAACCGACCCACGTACAGGGCGCCAAGGAATCCGGCCACGAGCGTCGCGATACCAGGTGCGGCGGAAGTGTCCATGGCTGCGGCGACGATCGCCTCCTTGCTCCAGGCACCCCCGAGCGGCGGAAGGCCGGCCAGCGCGAGCGCGCCCACCCCGGCCGCGACCGCGACGAACGGCAGCGACCGACCCAGCCGGAGCCGCCCAAGGAGCATGCTCCCGGTGGCATGGATCGCGATCCCGGCCGCAAGGAAGAGCAGCGACTTGAACGCGGCGTGGGTGACCAGCTGAGCCCCGGCCGCTGCGGTCGAGCCCGCGCCGATGGCGATGAACATCAGGCCGTATTGGGCCGAGGTGGACGCCGCGAGAACGCGCTTCGTCTGGGTCTGGAACATGGCCACGACGCCGCCGCCAAGGGCGGTCACCAGGCCGATGATCGCGATCGCCGGCAGGAACCAGGCGACGGAGTCGAGCGCCGGGGCCAGTCGGATGAGGAGATAGGCGCCGGCCGCCACCATCGTCGCCGAGTGCAGCAATGCGGACACGGGCGTCGGTCCGGCCATCGCGGCGAACAGCCACGGGCTGAACGGCACCTGCGCGGACTTGGCTGCGGCGGCCAGCAGGACCCCGGCTGCCACGATCTCGCGCCACGGCGACGTCGCGTCGGCGAGTCCGGTGAACGCAAACGACCCGGTCGCCGCGAAGACCGCCCCCGCCGCGACGTACAAACCGAGATCGCCGAGACGCGTCGTGAGGAATGCCTGCGTGCCCGCCTCGACGTTCGCCCGATCGCGCCAGCCGTGACCGATGAGCGCCCACGACGTCGCGCCGACCAGCTCCCAGCCGATGAGCAGGGTCACGAAGTCCGCCGCGACGACAAGCAGCAGCATCGCCGCCACGAAGGCCAGCATCAGGGCCAGGAGACGCGCCCGTCCGTCCGACTCGGTCACCGCCGCATACGCGACCACCACCGTCGCGATGAAGGGGACGAGTACCACCATCACCCGCGCGAACCCGTCGACACGGAGTGATAGCTGGATCGCCGGGCTCCACGCCAGGGCGGCCACCGGTTCCGTGAGGGCGGCCCAGGCGCCCACGACGGCTGTCGCCACCAGCGCGCCGACGGCGACCAACCCGGCGAGTCCGGGCCGGCGGCGAGTGAGCCACACGACGGCCGCGGCCGCCAGCGGCAGCAGGGGCAGGATCAGGACGTTCAACCCTTGAGCCGCCGAAGCTTCTCGGTGATGTCCGCCCGACGGACCCGGTAGACGCCGGTGATCAACGCGAAGCCGAGCGTCATCTCGACGGCCATCACGGTCATGAACACGATACCGAGCATCTGACCCTGCGGGTTTCCGCCGGCGGCACGTGCCCAGAGCACGCCGAGGGCCAGGATCGCGGCGTTGATGATCAGCTCCAGGCCCATCATCAACATGACGAACGACTGCTGGCTGAGCGCGCCGTACACGCCGATCCCGAAGAGGGCCGCCGCCACGATCAGGACAGCTTCGGTGGTCACGCCTCGTCCTCCTCGTCCGGTTGGAGTGGCGGCTCCAGCGACCCATCGTCGGCCGCGCCGTAGCGTCCCCGCTGGCCGGCGATGGCGATGGCCCCGATCATCGCGGCCAGCAGGGTCACGCCCGCGGTCTGGAACACGAGCATGGAGTCGCCCAACAACTCCACGCCAAGTTCCTCCGTCGCCGCGGCTGGATCTGGAGCTGGGTTATCAGGAAAGTCACCCAGCACGGCGACACCGGCCAAGGCCAGGAAGGCCACGATGCCGGCGATCGCCGCGACCCGGTTCTGGTGGACCATCACCATCGGGTTCAGGCCGGCCGGATTCATCATGAACATGACCATGACGATGGCCATGACCAGCATCTCGCCGGCCATCATCAGGATCAGGACCATGCCCAGGAACTCAGCCCCAAGGAGGACCAGGATCCCGCCGACCGCGGCGAACGAGGCGAGCAGGTAGAACGCCGCGCGGACCATCGAATCCGTCTTGAACACCCGGTACCCGGCGACGATGGCACCCGCGGCGAACACGAAGAAGGCGATGTCGACGATCGGGCCGCTGATCACAGGAGCAAGGCCCCAGAGACGAAGATGTTGAGCAACGCGAGCGGGATCAGGATCACCCACGAGACGAGGACGAAGGCCTGGATCCGGACGCGGGCGAACAGGTGGCCGGCCAGCACGATCGCCCCAAGCAGGAGCGCCGTCTTCACGATCATCCAGACCGGCCCTGGCAGGAGCGGGCCGTACCAGCCGCCGAGGAATCCGGCCGCCCCCATCGCCGCGACGGCAACCAGCATGGAGGACCGCGCGACGGCCCACAGTAGCCGGGCGATGCCGGCGTCCTCGGCACTGGTCCCGCCGGCGAGGTCGGACCCGTCGGGGAGGTTCAGCGGCCCCCAGAAGCTCACCGCGAGACCCACCACGAGGTAGATGGGCAGGCCGAGCGGTTGCCGGACGACGTTCCACAGCGGCTCCTGCGCCTCGACGATCCGAACGATGGAAAGCGATTCCGCCGGCAACGCCGTGGCCAGCATCGCCAGCAGGAACGGGATCTGGAACGACAGGGCCTGGGCGCCATAGCGATAGGCGCCGATCAAGGGGAAGGTGGAGTTGGGCGACCAGCCATGGAGGAACACCGCGATCATCACGAACGCGATCGCGGCGGAGAACGCGACGAAACCCGTGTCCGGATCGGCGACGACCAACCCTGGACCCAGGGGCACCAACGCGAGCGCGAACGCCGCAAGGGCGGCCAGGAGTGCCGGGGCAAGCGCCCAGCCGGCGACGTCGGGCCGCTCGGTCGTCGTGCGCGACTGGGACAGCAGGAACGCGGCCCGGCGGGCGGGCGCGACGAGCGTGGCGGCGACACGGAGGCCGTCACCGGCGACGACCTGTTCCATCAACCGATCAGCGACGGCCACGAGGTAGCCGCCCACGACCAGCGTGATGACGACGGCGAGGAGCGCGATCTCGAGCGGTGCGGCGGTGGTCACGCGGTTGCCAGTACCGTTTCGGGTGACGCCACGGCGGCCGCCTCATCAAGGTCCAGGTCCAGACCCACGATCGTCGCGACCGCATCGCCCCACTCCAGCCCGATCAGGAGTTCGGGGATGAGCTGGAGCGTCCGTTGCGTCGGGCTGTCGCCGGGCGCGAGTCGGCCCCGCGGTGATTCGACCCGCCCCACGAGGGTCGTCTCTCGACCGGCCGCCCTGCCCGCCAGGTCGAGGGATCGCGCGGATTCTTCCAGACGGACCTGCCACCAGCCGGGCGGGCCGCTTGCATCGGTCACGTAGGGGGCGAAGCCGAGGGCGCGATAGCTCTCGTCCTCGAGTCGAACGTCCTCCTCCAGACCTGCGGCCCTCGCCACCGGGCCCAGGCCCAGACCCATGAGCCTCGTCGCATCGAGCCGTCCAGCGCGCGGAAGCGACCAATGGTAGACCCCGCTTCGCCGCACTTGATCGGAGAAGGCACGCACCCGATCCCCATCGCCAGCCTTGACGACGTGGGCCAACCGCAATGCGCGCCGCCCATGCGCGGGAAGCCCCTGCGCAATCAGGGCGTCGGACAGCCAGCGGAGGAGGTCGCGAGCGCGCGCCAGTTCCAGTTCGGCGATCGGGACCGGTCCCGACAGCGCGCGGATGAACGGCGACGCGGACCCGGCCCGCCATGGCATCGCGTCCGAGGTGGCGACGACGAGATCCGTCACGACGTCACCGGCGAGCTTCGCCTCCAGCACGAGCCCGGCCGGGAGGCGCGGGAAGAACGGCCCGAGCGTGACCGGCAGGATGTCCAGGCGAAGTCCATCACGGTCGACCCCAAGCTCCGCCATGGGCCGCCCGTACGGCATGCCCCCGGTCATCCCGGTACCACCTTGCCCGTACGGCCCCACACCACGCCATTCGACCGCGTCGATGTCGGGCAGGATGGCCGGCTCAGAGGCTCGGCGGCCCAGGAGCAGGTCACGGGATGTGGCCCGGAGCGCGGGCAGCGGATCGCCGTCGGCAACGACGACGGCCGCCGGACCTTCGCGTCGGTCGAACGGATCGTTCCGTTGCCAGGCTACCGTCGCCCGGGGATGTGGGAGGGCATCGTGGATCCGTGCGAGCACCCCGGCATCGGCGTCGGCGGTCGGGCCGGCGATCAGCAGGATCGCCGCCGCTCGCGGGGTATCAACCAGGCAGACCCCTGGATCCAGGCAGAGGTCCTGGATGGCGGCTCGCATGCCGGACCCGGCAACGGCGAAGACGGGTACCGGACCTGTCGCCACGAAACGCGCAACCCGGGCTCTCAGGCCCACTCGAACGCGCGCTCCCGCCACGCGTACAGGACCCCGAGCAGCAGGATGACGATGAACATGCCCATCTCCACCATCGCGATGATCCCTTCAGACCGGAACACGACAGCCCACGGGTACATGAACACCATCTCCATGTCGAAGGCCAGGAAGATCAGCGCCATCGGGTAGTACCGGGCGTGGTACCGGTTCCAGGCATGGACCCTTGGCTCGCGGCCTCCGGTGAACGGCGTACGTTCCGACACGGCCTGGTGCCGCCCACGGCCGGCGTTCGCCCCCCACCACAGGGTCAGGACGGCCGCGAGCGCCGCCACGAAGACGGCGAATGCCACGGCCAGCGGCGCGAGCGCAACCACGATACGAGTCCGACGTCCTTCGTTGGGCGTCAGTCGGCCGTCAGATGTAGTCCTCCGGTGACTCCTTGAAGCTGTCGGCGCAATCCTGGCTGCAGAAGTGATAGGTCTTGCCGTCGTGCTCCATCGATGCGACGGCGTCGGCGGGCCGGATCTTCATCTGGCACACCGGGTCGGTCACGACGTCTTCGTTCACGGTCATCTTTGGGGTCCTCCTGGTACGCCGGGGCCTCGGTGCTAAACGACCGATCTTCCAACCCTGGACATTGCCTACGGTCACGAGCGCGACTGAGCGCCACCTTAGCCTAGCCTGAGAACCTGCCGACGCGCACGATAGCGCCTCCGTCCAGACCGATACTACCGCCGTGTCGTACGATGCCTCCATGGACGAGCGAGCGTTGGATTCCCCAGGTCCCGCAGGGCGACTCATCGCAACCCTCGATCCTCGGTTCTGGGTGGCCGCAGCCCTTGGAACGCTGGCGTCTGCGATCGTCCTCGGCGTCCCGTCGGCGGTCATCCCCAACCCGTTCTTCGTGCGCATGACGCCGACCGAGCCCGCGAACCTCTTCGTCTGGCTCATCTCTGCACCGCTGGGTGGCCTGCTCATCGCGACCTACATCGCCCGAGGCGCCGTCGCCCTTGACCAGCACGGTGAGGCCGGTGCCGGCCGTATCACCATCGGTGGCATCGGCGCCTACCTGGCGATCGGCTGTCCCATCTGCAACAAGATCATCGTGGCCGTCCTCGGAGTCTCGGGTGCGCTCAACGTCTTTGCCCCGCTCCAGCCCTTGATCGGTGCGCTGTCGATCGCGCTGCTGGCCGGCACGCTGGCATGGCGACTGCGGATGCGGGCACAAGGCTGCGAGCGCTGTGTGGTCGCGGGAAGCACCTGAGCCTTGCATTCGCCGCCACTGGTGTGGTCGACGGGACTCTCGTCCAGTGCGCCGTCCGAGAACTGGATCGCCCGGCAGGTGCGACACGGCTTCCGTGAACTGTTGAGGTGGAGCGCGCTGCGCGCTGCCAGCGACAGCCGATCTTATGAAGGAACGACCTCGTCCGGTGCCCGGCCACGCCCGCTGAGATCGATTTCGGGGAGCGGCGTCGTCCGGCGCGCACGGAGTCCGTTGGCGATGACAGCACCTCGGCCAGCTCGTGGACGAAGTATCTCCCACGGGTTGGTCGATGGAGCATTCTCAGGCGCCGCTCATCTGGCATTCAGCTTCGGAGCCCAGCATCGGGACGAACCCCTCCCTGAATCCACGAGGTGCATCCGGTGCCGAAGCGCTCACTCCTGTTCGTCACCCTGCTCGCCGGCCTGTTGGTAGGCGTCGTCGGGACCGTGGCCGCCTATTCGCTCCAACGATCGACGTCGGGCGCCACTGCGGCCTCGACCCCGATCGACCGCGCGGCTCTCGAGCGGATCCTGGCCGAGCCGGAGATCACCCCGACCGGCCAGACGCGGCAGTTCGAACTGATCGTCCAGGAGACCTCGTGGGAGTTGCTCC
>JANOTJ010000519.1:0-4176 GCA_031416295.1 Chloroflexota bacterium | reverse complement strand
CGGGGCATCCGGCGCGGCCGGGTCATCGGCCAGCAGACGTCCGACGTCGCCCTGCTGGGCGCCGCGGCGCACCCCGCCAGCCATGGTCACGACCTCGGCCGCACCGACGATCAACAGACCGGGCGTCGGTTCAGTGGTCCGGCCACCCTCAATGACCCGGAACGGTCCGCCACTCATCCAGCGATCCCGGCGATCATCGTCCGACCCCGGCGATCATGGGCCGACCCCGCCGCGGGCGGCTTCAAGCCGCAGCTCGAGCGCCTGGAGCGGCGAGAAGTCGCGCAGGCGAAGGTACGTGGCGGCGGCGGCCAGCCGGACCTCGACCGGATCGTCCGACGGGGCATCCGCATGGTCCGCGACCGCCAAGAGCGCGGCCAGCGGCGCGAGCCCGATGAGCTCCGACTCGGCGAGCTCCACGCCGTCCTGGGCGGCCAGGGCGGCAACGCTCTCCCAGACGAGCCACAGCGGGGTGACCGCGAAATCGAGCAAGTTCATGGACACCTGGGCGCGCAGCGGAAACCCGCGCTCCGGCTCGCGGACCTCGAAGCCGTTGGCCTGGAGCCTGGCCAGGCCACCGCCCGACTCGCGCACGCGACGGGCGATCCGCCGGGCGAGCTCCACGTCGTCCGAATCGAGGTTGATGTTGTAGGCGATCAGGAATGGCCGTGCGCCGACGGCCACGGCACCTGCCGACGGATGGACCCGGGCCGGCCCGAAGTCGGGTTCCCGGCCGCGTTGTCCGATCTCGACCTTGAGACCTTCGTACTGGCCGCGCCGCACGTCGGCCAGCTTCTCGCGTTCGGCCCGGATGGCGGCGCGGGCATACAGGTAGACCGGCAGGTCGAAGCGAGCGGCCAGGCGTGCGCCGAATGCGCGGGCCAACTCGATGCAATCGTCGAGGGTGGTGGCTGCAAGGGGGATGAACGGGATGACGTCCACCGCGCCGATGCGCGGATGCTCCCCGTCGTGTGCATCCATGTCGATGTCATGGATAGCGGCCTCGACGAGTCGCTCAAGGGCCAGGACGACCGCCTCGTGCTCGCCGGCCAGGGTGAAGACAGAGCGGTTGTGGCTGGCGTCACTGGTCCGGTCGAGCAGGTAGACCCCATCGACCGAGGTGATGGCAGCCGCCAGGCGGTCCACCACGTCGAGGCGTCGACCCTCTGAGACGTTCGGAACGGACTCGACCAGCATGGCGCTGATGCTAGCGGCGCCCGGCGGTAGGCGTTGGCGCGGAAGATGAACGACGTCCCTGTGTTAGACGGTATCCTTCCACGATGCCCGAGCGATCGCCGATGCCCGAGCGATCGCCGATGCCCGAGCGATCGCCGATGCCCGAGCGATCAGCGAGCGTCCTCCGCAACCCTGACTTCGTGCGCCTCTGGACGGCCGAGACGATCAGCCAGTTCGGGACCCAGATCAGCCTGCTCGCGCTGCCCCTGGTCGCGGTGGTCCTGCTCGAGGCGTCGCCGTTCGAGGTAGCCCTGCTCGGGACCGTGGAGTTCCTGCCGTTCATCCTGTTCAGCCTGCCGGCCGGGGCCTGGGTGGACCGCCTGCGCCGCCGCCCGATCCTGATCCTTGGCGACCTCGGCCGCGCCGTCGCCCTCGCGACGATCCCCGCGGCGTTCGTCCTGGACGTCCTGACGATCTGGCAGCTCTACCTGGTCGGGTTCATCGCGGGGACGCTCACCGTGCTGTTCGACGTCGCCTATCAGTCGTACCTGCCGGCGCTCGTGGAGCGCGACCAGCTGGTCGATGGCAACGGCAAGCTGGAGGTGTCGCGGACGCTCGCCCAGACCGCCGGGCCGGCGCTCGGTGGCGGCGTCATCGGCCTCGCGACGGCTCCGCTGGCAATCCTCGCAGACGCCCTGAGCTTCGTCGTCTCGGCGCTCTTCGTGGTCGCGATCCGAAAGCCCGAGCCGACGCCCGATCGACACCGCGACGAGCACGGTCGCCAACGCGGCAGCCTGCGCTCGGAGGTCATGCACGGTCTGCGCTACGTGCTGGGCAACCCGTACCTGCGCGGCATCGCGGCTGCGACCGGGACCTCCAACCTGTTCTCCAACATCGCCTTCGCGACCTACATCGTGTACGCCGTCCGCGAACTCGGCCTGGATGCTGGCGAGATCGGCATCGTGTTCGGCCTTGGCAACATCGGGGCCGTCGTCGGCGCCCTCACCGCCTCGCGCTGGGCGTCCGCCCTCGGGCTTGGACGGACGATCATCGTCACGATGGCCCTGAACAGCCCGGGCATCCTGCTCGTGGCCCTCGCGCCCCGGGAGGGACCCATCCCATTCCTCGTCGCCGCCGGATTTCTGACCGGCCTGTCGGCCGTCGTCTACAACATCAACCAGGTGAGCTTCCGGCAGGCCATCACGCCGCTCCCGATGCAGGGTCGAATGAACGCGACAATGCGCTTCATCGTCTGGGGCACGATTCCGGTCGGCCAGATCCTGGGCGGCATCATCGCCACGGCGGTGAGCCTGTCCGCGGCGATCTGGGTCGGCGCGCTTGGCTCGTTCCTTGCGGTCATCCCGCTGCTGATCACGCCGGTCCGGCACCTCCGGGACATGCCGACGCCGGCGGATGCCGAGGCTCTCGCCGACGTCAAGGCGGCCGACTGACGGTTCAACGTTTCGCCCGAAGTCGGACGGCCGATCAGCCTTCCAGCATCGGGACGTGGATGCCGCGCTCCCTCGCGACCTCGATGGCGCGGTCGTAGCCAGCGTCCACGTGGCGCAGCACGCCCATCGCGGGATCCGTCGTGAGGACCCGCTCCAGCTTCTGTGCAGCGAGGGCCGTGCCGTCGGCGACGACGACCATCCCGGCATGTTGCGAATAGCCGATCCCGACGCCGCCGCCGTGGTGGATGGAGATCCAGGAAGCCCCGGCCGCAGTGTTGACCAGGGCGTTGAGCAGCGGCCAGTCGGCGACGGCGTCGGATCCGTCGCGCATCGCCTCGGTCTCGCGATTCGGCGAGGCCACCGAGCCCGAGTCCAGGTGGTCGCGGCCGATGACGATCGGGGCGCTCACCTCGCCGGTCCGGACGAGCTCGTTGAAGGCCGCTCCGGCCAGGGCTCGTTCGCCGTAGCCAAGCCAGCAGATCCGCGCCGGCAGGCCCTGGAACGGTACGCGCTCCTGGGCCATGGCGATCCAACGCTGGAGGCCCGGGTCGTCGGGAAAGAGCTCCAGGATCGCCCGGTCGGTGCGGGCGATGTCGGCCGGATCGCCGGACAGGGCCACCCAGCGGAACGGGCCGCGGCCCTCGCAGAACTGGGGGCGGATAAACGCGGGCACGAACCCCGGGTAGTCGAAGGCGTCGGCGACGCCCGCTTCGCTGGCCATCGCGCGCAGGTTGTTGCCGTAGTCGAAGACGACGGAGCCCGCGCGCTGGAAGGCCAGCATCGCCCGGACGTGCGCCGCCATGGACGCCCGCGAGCGGCGCTCGTACACGTCCGGCTGCGAGGTCCGCAGAGTCAGGGCATCCGCCAGCGACATCTCCGCGGGCACGTAGCCACCCAGCGCATCGTGGGCGGAGGTCTGGTCCGTGACGATGTCGAAACGCTCGCCGGCGGCCGCCCAGGCGGGCTCGATCTCGGCCGCGTTGCCGACCAGTGCGATCGAGGCGGCCTCACCGCGCGCCGCGCACTCGCGCGCCCAGGCGAGCGCCTCGGCCGGGTCATGGGTGAGCCGATCGACATAGCGGACTTCGAGGCGGCGGCGGGCGCGCGCTGCATCGACCTCGATCGCGAGGCACACGCCGTCGTTCATGGTCACGGCCAGCGGTTGGGCGCCGCCCATGCCGCCCAGACCCGCGGTCAGGGTCACGGTCCCGCGCAGCGACCCGCCGAAGTGCTGGCGCGCCGCCTCGGCGAACGTCTCGTAGGTGCCCTGCAGGATGCCCTGGGTCCCGATATAGATCCAGGAGCCTGCCGTCATCTGGCCGTACATCATCAGCCCGGCCCGCTCAAGCTCGCGGAAGTGCTCCCAGGTGGCCCACTTGCCGACGAGGTTGGAGTTGGCGATGAGCACGCGCGGCGCCCACACGTGGGTCCGAAGCACACCGACAGGCTTGCCGCTCTGGACGAGCAGGGTCTCGTCGTCGGCGAGGACGGTGAGCTCCCGGACGATGGCATCGAAGGCGTCCCAGCTGCGTGCCGCCCGACCCGTGCCGCC
>JANOTJ010000518.1:0-2887 GCA_031416295.1 Chloroflexota bacterium | reverse complement strand
GGAGGATTGGCGCTGGCAGCAGGAGGACATCGAGCGGGTCCAGGAATTCCGCAAGTGCATCGAGTGCTTCCTGTGCCAGGATGTCTGCCACGTCCTGCGCAACCACGAGACGGACAAGCCGTTCCTGGGCCCGCGCTACCTCGTGCGGGTCGCCGGGCTGGAGATGCACCCGATCGATCAGGCCGATCGGCGTGAGTACCTCAAGGACAGCGGTGGGATCGGCTACTGCAACATCACCAAGTGCTGCACGGAGGTCTGTCCGGAGCACATCAAGATCACGGATAACGCCATCATCCCGCTCAAGGAACGGGTCGCCGACAAGTACTACGACCCGTTGCAGTGGGCCTGGCGGAAGCTCCGTGGGGAAGGTGACGGCGGGTCGGGCGGGCGAGTCGAGCTGCCGGTGCTGCAGGGCGGCGCCGTTCCGCGCGACCAGGAACCGGATTGACGGACACCCTGTTCCCGGATCTCGCGGCGCCTGCCGATGCGCCGGTGCCGGAGGCGGGCCCTCCCCGCGGCTTCCTGATCCGAACCGACGGCGCGGCGCGCGGTAACCCCGGTCCGGCGTCGCTCGGGGCGGCCCTGTTCGACCTTCGGCGAGCAGATGCGCGTGATCATCGAGCGACACCGGATGCCTCCATCTCGGAGTACCTCGGGGTCCAGACCAACAATGTAGCCGAGTACACGGGAACGCTCCGGGCTCTCGAACTGGCCCGCGAGCTCGGCGCCCGCGAGGTGCACCTGCTCCTCGATTCGAAGCTCATCGTCGAGCAGCTGTCCGGTCGCTGGCGGGTCAAGGACGTGAAACTCATCCCGCTCTGGGCCGCCTCCCGGGCGATCCTCGGCGGATTCGGGCGTTGGTCGGCCACGCACGTGCCGCGGGCCCAGAACACCGTCGCCGACGCGCTGGCCAACGAGGCCATCGACCGGGCCCACGCCGGGGGGCCGGCGTCGGTCGTACGCCGTCCGATCGGGGGCTGAGCCGGCCGCGCCGGGGCCTCGTGGCCGCGCCGCGCCGGGGCCTCGTGGCCGCGGTAGGTCGGGGGAGTAGAATCGAGCGGTCAGCGAGGCGGTCGGATGGTCGCGCGTCGTCGGTCGGGTCCGCCCGGGTCTTCGGCGTGAGGAAAGTCCGAGCTCCTCAGCGCAGGGTGGCGGGTAACGCCCGTCCGTCGTGAGACGAGGACCAGTGCCACAGTGACGATGCCGCCGCCCGGCCTTCGGGTCGGCTGGCGGAGTGAAACGCGGCAAACTCCACCCGGAGCAAGGCCAAATAGGAGGGCGCAACCCGCACCGGGCAACCGGAGTGGGGGAGAGGTGCGCTGCCCAGCCCTCGGGTCGGCCGCATGAGCCGTCGGGTGACCGGCGGCCTTCAGATGGATGGCCATCCCCGCGGGTCGCGCCGCAAGGCGCGGGCCGCGGGACAGAACTCGGCTTACAGACCGCCTCGCTGACGCTTCCACCGCGCGATGCCCACGATGACCAGTCCGCCCGCCGCGAGCAGGATCGCGACCGGACCCCATCCGCGCATGAACCGATCGAGACTCAGTCCTCGTCGGGCCGGAAGATGTGCGGGGCCGTACAGGCATTGCAGATCGGCGTGGCTGAGTCGAGGTCGCCCAGGGGGATCGGCACCTTGCGGTCGGGCAGCAGGCACTCCACGTCGTAGACCCGATCGTCGCCGTCCTCGATGTCGATGAGTCGCCGGAATGTGCAGCGCTTGATTCGGTGCGGCGCCAGGTGATAGGCGTCGGGCTGCGGCGGGATCACGGGGAGGGACAGCGCCATGGCTCGGTGGGAAGGCCTCGTCAGGTGGCCGGGCGGAGGGTCCGCGCGACTCTGGCGCCGGAGCCTAGCATCGCCCGATGGGCCACGGCAAGGGCTACGACTGCCTGCGAAAGGTACTAGACTCCCGCCGTCCGACCATCGACGGACAAGAAGAGCAGGACGGGAGCGCGTGTGGCCGAGGAGCCGGAAGCCCCTTCGCCGGACCGCGGCGCGACGTCGGCGGACCGCGACGCGTCGTCCGCGGACGATCCCACCGTGATGTTCGCGACACCGAGCGCCGTCCCCCGCGATCCCTGGTTGGCAGTGCTCGACGGGCGATCGCACGATCCCGCGATCTGTCCGTTCCTGCGGGCCGCCGTTCGCGCCGACAGCGATGGCCAGACCCTGGGGCCGCCGGTCGAGTCGCCCGATACGCAGAACCGATGCGCCGCCCTCCGCGAGCCCGTCCCCCAGTCGCTTCGACAGCAGGAACTCGTGTGCCTGACGAGCGGTCACGTCGATTGCCCTCGCTACCTGCGCGGGGCGGTGGTCGGGGCCGAACCGATCGTGGCGGCCGCGCGTCTCGGGCGAACGTTCTCACCGGCGATCCTCGGCTCGATCGTGGTCCTGGTCGCCGCGTTCGCCGCGTCGATCGCGTTCGTGACCGCGCGCGGCGGGCTGGCCATCGAGCCGGCCACCACGAGGCCGCCGTCAGCAAGCGCGGTCGCGAACGCGCCCGGGGGCCCGTCGGCCGTGCCGAGTCTCGCCCCGATGGCCACGATCCAGACGCCCGATCCGACCCCCCCGATGACGGCCCCTCCGACCCCGGCAGTCACCGCCACGCCCGGCCCATCGCGGGAGCCCACCGCCGCGCCGACACCAGCGCCGACCGTCGCCCCGACACGGACCCCGCGACCGACGTCCGATCGCTATCAGTTCCTCGAGCCGTGCCCGGATGCCTCGAACTGTTGGATCTATACGGTCAGGGCGGGCGACAACCTGACCAGCATCGCCAACTACTTCGGCGTCTCCATCGACTCGATCTACGATCGCAACCCGTGGGCGCGCACGACCGGCCTGCGCGCCGGCCAGGAACTGCGCCTCCCGCCACCGACCCGCTGAG
>JANOTJ010000517.1:0-2806 GCA_031416295.1 Chloroflexota bacterium | reverse complement strand
CACGACCCAGGCGTCATGGCCGGGCGGGATGATCCAGATGTCACCTGCGCCGAATTCCTCCTGGCTGCCATCGTCCATCCGGACCGCGAGCCGACCGGACGTCACGAAGCTGTGGTGGAGGGTTTGGCAGCTGTCGCCGCCAGCGATCGGCTTGACGTGCTCGGACCATCGCCAACCGGGTCGGAGGGTGCTTCGCGAGACCGTGATGTCGCCCACGCGGACGACCTCGACGGTGCCCATCCCGGAGAGATCGCGGGTCTCGGTCGGCGCCGAGAAGCTCCCCTTTTCCATGACAACCTCCATCTTCTCGCGGTCGATGCCGCCCAGCTTCGCCACGTCGCGACGGCGTCGACGTCGACGTCGACTACGAGCCGAACGACTCGAGTCGATCAGGATATAGGATGCGCGTGCGGTGCCGATTGGGCAATACCGACTTGTGCCGCGCCCGGACCCGGCGTGACCGTTACGAACCGGGAAGATCGCGCTTCCCGCGGGCGCGTAGCGTCTCGCGAAATCTCGCGGGACCAGAGGTACTTCGCCCACGGCTCGAGGCTCGGCACAGGGCACGATGAGCAGATAGCGTCGAATCAAGGGTGGAGATACAGGAGGATCGACGATGGCTGTCCGAACGAAGGTCGTCAGAGCCGGCGACTGGAGGACCCTGGAGACGTTCTGGAATGTGACGACGACGGCCTTCTTCCGGGCCCCAGCGGGCGCAGAGATCAAGGTCCGGTACAGCGGGTGGTGGTTCGGCGTCGACCGCCAGCGCCAGACGTTGGACGGTGCGACGGTCAAGCGACTCGTGGTAAGTAGATGGTCGACATTCACGGGGCGGATCCAGATGCGGACGAAGGCGGACGCAGAAGTCACCTACGTCGTCGAACCTGGCAACGTCGCGAATCTGCCTCCCGGCATCTCATTCTGAACAGGTCGCCACGAGGACGTCACCTCGCGGATCGATCTTATCCCTCGCAGGCAACACCCACCGTCGGAGACATCGCCCGCAACCCTGCGCGCCACCACGATCGCGGGATCGTGCCCACGAGTGCGCCGAGAACCTCAGCTTCGGGCGCACCTGCCCAAGGCTTCCTGGTTCGGCTACCGGAGCCCTGGCGGTGCCGGTTCGCGGCGCTTTGCCGGTGCGCGCCGGGGAAACGTGCCCTGTTTCAGGTCGTGCTCCAACCGCATTCCCGCGACGAGCTCATCGATCAGCGCCGGCAGGCCGCGGACGATCGCGTCGTGATCGAACGTCCGAACGTGGCCGAGTGCTTTGCGATCGTAGGCGGCCATCTCGCCTTCGAGCCGCTCGAACCAGACGAGCAGCTTCGGGTTCCCGGAGGCACGGCGCTCCTGTGTCGTGTACGGGGCGATCAGGGACCAGTAATTGCCGATCAGGCCACGAAAATCGAGCCAGACGTACTCCGCCCGGGCGTGCCCGTTGACGACGAGGTAGCCGATCCGCTCGAAGAAGTCGAGGATCGCCTCGCCCGACCGCGGCAGGCCGGCCTCGACGGCCCGTCCCTCCATGTCGAGCAGGAAGCGCAAACGCCGCCGCTGAAAGAACTCGGAGGCCCATTCGCGATCCCACTCGGCGGTCTGTTCGAAGATACTCGCCGAGCCCTGGGCGCGCAGCTGGCGGTAGATCGCGCCACCGGTGATCGCCAGCGCTCCGAATTGGGCCATGAACCAGAACCACTCCGAGCCCGGCCCCAAGATGACGAACCCGCTGAGATTCACGAATCCCATTTGACAGCCCTTCCGATCCTTCGAAGTGTCCGACGCTCCCGGTTGACGCGAGGTGGGACTGGTGCTCACCCGACGATTGCGTGATCCCCGCATTGTGGTCGGGTCGTTGCCCTCACGATGGCGCTCGCCGTCCGCCTTCACACCGCGACGCGGGCGGCTCCTGCGACCTCGCCTGAGCCGACACCCGGCTACGCCGAGCGCTACCCGACCGATGGGCCAGCGGGGATCGACCTTCGGCTGGGGGCGTCTCTGAGGATCACCGGGTCAGGCGAAGAGATCGTCGAATGCCGCCTGATCGCCGACGTACCCCCATCGCTCGCTCACACGACCGTCGGGATTGACGCGGTAGACGTTGACCCGCCGCATGTCGATCTCCTTCGCCCCGCTTTGCGCGCGAAGGTGGAGAAGCGCGACAAGATGCGTACCGTTGGCCAGGACGTCCTCGAGATGCGTGTCGAAGTGGCCATCGGTCTTGCGCGCGATCCGATCGAAGAGACCGAAGACCGCGTCGGCCCCGGCGTAATCGCCGCTCAGCGGGTTGTTGCCCGGCTCGTGCCACACGAAGTCGTCCGCGAACCAGCTGCGCATGGCCTCGGTGTCGCCCTGTTCGTATGCCTCGTGCGCGCTCCGAAACATGGCGATGTGAGGATGCTCCTTCATCGGTCCCTCCTCGTGGGATGACTTCCCGCGGCACTGGCAGCGGTGCGCGTGTCGGAGCGATCCTACGCCGGCGCCGTCGCGCCCCAGCGCCGTGAGAAGCGTCCTGCCGCTTGAACGAAGGTTTCTGCGGGCGGTCGACGAACGAAGGGGGCGGCGCCCTCAGCGCGGTTGTGGGTCGCTAGTCGATCGACACGATCGTTCCATGGTGTCCCCCGGAAATGCGTCTCCCGCGGACGCGTTCCGCGTCGTCAGGAGCCCTTCCGCGTTCGTCCGGCGCCCCTACGCCGGGTCGGTCCCGCTTCCGGACCGGGCGCCTCGACCTGATGCCGCTCCGCAGGGTGGGGTCGTTCGGGCGCTGCCGGCGGCGGGCCGGATGTGGCTGGTGACAGGGGCCGCTCGG
>JANOTJ010000516.1:0-4113 GCA_031416295.1 Chloroflexota bacterium | reverse complement strand
GATCGGGGCGCCATCAGCACCGAGGAGTTCGAGCGCAAGAAGGCGGAGCTGCTCGGCCGGTTGTAGACCCGCGCAGTCCGGACCGCCCGCCCGGCTACCATACCGGTCGTGAGTACCCAATTCCTCGTCGAGCGGCTTGCCGCCGTGGCCCTGATCATCCTCGTCTCATTCCCGTTCCACGAGTTCGCCCACGCTCTGGCCGCGTATCGACTCGGGGACAGCACGGCCAAGCTGCTCGGGCGCCTGACCCTCAATCCGATCGCCCACTTCGATCCGCTCGGCGGGGTGCTCCTGATCGCCTCGAGCCTCGTCGGCTTCGGGATCGGCTGGGCCAAGCCGACGCCCGTCAACACCGCGAACCTCGAAGGCGGACGGCGCGGCGACATCATCGTGTCGATCGCCGGGCCGCTCTCCAACCTGGTCCTCGCTGCGGCCGTGGCCATCCCGCTGCGCTACATCGAGGCGTCTGGCGTCGACCTGCCCGTGCAGCTCCTCAACATCCTGGCCCTGTTCGTGTATATCAACCTCGTCCTGATGATCTTCAACCTGATCCCGGTGGTCCCGCTCGACGGGTCGCACGTGCTCTTTGCGCTGATGGATCGGGAGACCGAGTACCGGTATCGCCCGATGCTGACCCAGTACGGACCGCTCATCCTCCTGGCGGCCGCGTTCCTGCCCTTGCTGCCGGGTGGCCAGACGCTGTTCGGGGCGCTCATCGGAGCCATCGGCGATCCGATCTTCCATCTGCTCGTCGGTCGCGAGTTCTTCTTCTGGACCGCGTGACCTCGGTGGGCCATTCGGCCAGCGGCGCGATCGGCTGGTGGCGGACGAAGGTCCGCCAGTTCGTCCGCCACGTCCGTGCCCGGGTGTCGGTGGGGGAGCGGGCAGCAGTCGCGACCTGGCTGACCCCCGACCAGCTCGCGCTCTTCGATTCGATGCACGTGGCCGATCGGCGCCACGGGCTCGATGTCGTGGCGACCCTGCGGTCCGATGCCGTAACGGACGACGAGGTGCTCCTCGCGGGCCTGCTCCACGACGCCGGCAAGGGCCACACGTCGGTCGTGCCCAGGATCGTGTACGCCCTCGGACAGGCCTACGGTCGGTGGATCTGGACCGGCGCCTCGGTCGTGCCGCCGTTGGGTCGGGCGATCCGCCGTCTGCGCGACCATGCCGACACGTCGGCGGACCTCGCCGCGAGGGCCGGTGGCTCGCCACGGACCGTGGACCTGATTCGGCACCAGGACGCTCCGACCGATCCTGTCGCCGGAGTCCAGCTCCAGCTCGCCGACGAGGCGAATTGACCGCGATGATCAGCACGCCCGCCAGCACCAGCGGGCCCGCGCCCGCGGCCGTCACGTTCGCCGATGGTCGTCGGCCCGAGGCTCGCACCCGTGTCCAGTTGGCGGAGTTCGAAGGGCCGCTGGCCCTCCTCCTGAGCCTCATCGAAGCGCGGCAGCTCGACGTCCTGAGCGTGCCCCTGGGGACCCTCGCCGATGCCTACCTGGAGGCGCTGGCCACGCTCGAGGCGGACAGGCTGGGCAACATCAGTGCCTTCGTGGCCGTCGCGAGCCAGCTCATCCTGATCAAGAGCCGGGCGATGCTCCCTCGGCCTCCGGTCGCCGACCCGAACGCGGCCCTCGGCGACGATGCGCCAGACCCCGAGGCGGAGCTGCGCGCCCGGCTGCTCCTGTACCGCGCCCACCGCGACGCCGGCCTGCAGCTGGCCGCGACCGCGCTCGGCCGGTTCGGACTGTTTCGCCGCGAACCGTCCATCGCCCGAGCCGCGGCGCTTGCGGGCGCCCGCCCGGGCGACGCCCCGCGGCTGGACCCGGCTCGCCTGCCGGCGGCCCTGGCGCACCTCGCCCGGATCGCCCCGGAGCCCGAGATCGCGCCCACGCTGCTGGTTCTGACCATCACCCTGGCCGAGCGCGCGGCGATCATCCGGGCGGCCCTGCGCGATGCGCCGGCCGTGGTCCTCCAGGACCTGCTCCACGGGGTCCGCGACCGGGTCGTCATCGCGGTCACGTTCCTGGCCATGCTGGAGCTCATGAAGCGACACGAGATCGTCGTCGAGCAGGCGGTGCCCTGGGGCCCGATCGTCGCCCGGGCGACGACCGCCGAGGAACGGGCCGCGGCCGGTCTCGGTCCGGTCGCGCCTGACGTTGACGAGGCGGCGCTCGATGAATCGCTGGCATCGTTCGCATGACCGAGGTCCAGCCGGCATTCGATCTGCGCGAGGAGACCGACCTCGTCGACCCATCCGATCCACCCATGCCGCTGGCGGCAGGGTTCGGAGCGGCGGCGGACACCGAGGGGGCAGTCCCCGAGTTGACCGAGACCTCCCTGGAAGCGCTGCTCTTCGTGGCTGAGCGACCGCTCTCGCGGCGTGAACTGGCGACCCTCACGGGCACCGATCGCGCGACCGTCGATGCGCGCCTTGGCGATCTCGAGGTCGCGCTCCGCGATCGGGGCATCCGCCTGCTCATCGATGGCGATCGGGTGGAGCTCGCGACCGCCCCCGAGGCCGGCGCGCTGGTGGCCCGCTACGTCGGTGCCGATGCGGTCCGGCTGTCGCCGGCGTCCCTGGAGACACTGGCCATCGTGGCCTATCGCCAGCCCGTGACGAAGGCCGCCGTGGAGCGCATCCGGGGGGTCGATTCGGACTACACGATCCGGTCGCTGATGCACCGCCGACTCGTCGTGGAGCTTGGGCGCTCGGACGCACCGGGCCGGCCGTTCCTGTACGGCACGGGCTTCGACTTCCTGGAGCGCTTCGGCCTGACCAGCCTCGAGGAACTGCCGCCGCTGGACGTCGAGGTGGCCGGGCGCCTCGCCCACGAGGGTGGCGAGCCGGTCATGGAACCCCTCTTCGCGGACCCGGCCTGATGCCCGCCGATCGACTCCAGAAGGTGCTGGCCGCGGCCGGCGTCGCCAGCCGGCGCGGGGCAGAGGCGCTTATCGCGGCCGGTCGGGTCACGGTCGACGGGCGTCCGGCCAAGATCGGCAGCCAGGCCGACCCTGGCACCCAGATCATCGCCGTGGATGGCCGGGTCATCGGCGCGGCTGCCGGACATGCGTACCTCGTGCTCCACAAGCCGAGCGGGGTCACCTCCACGACGCGTGATCGCCACGCCGACCGGACCGTCCTCGACTTCGTGCCCACCGCCCTGATGCCCGAGGGGACCCGCCTGTATCCGGTCGGCCGACTCGACCTTGACTCCGAGGGGATGCTCCTGCTGACCAACGACGGCGCGTGGGCCGACCGCATCCTGCACCCACGTCACGGCGTCGAGCGCGAGTACGCCCTGGGTCTCGAGCGTCCGCTGGACGCCGATCAGGTCGAGGCCCTGCGTGCGGGCATCGAGCTCGAGGAGGGCATGGCCACGGTCGGCAACCTGCGCCCGATGACGGGCGTCGAGATCGAGCGCCTCGCGGACTTGCTGCGACCCACTCCGCCGGCGGATCTGGCCTGGTATCGGGCCACGCTCGCGCAGGGCTGGAAGCGCCAGCTTCGGCGCATGTTCGGCGCGGTCGGGGCGCCCGTCCAGCGCCTCGTTCGGGTCCGGATCGGCCCCGTCCGCATCGATGGCCTGCGCAGCGCGGCGATCCGGCCGCTCAAGGCGCCCGAGGTCCGCGGCCTCGGATCCGGCGGCGGCCGTTCGCGCGGCTCCGAGGCGCCCGGCCCGGATCCACACGACGCGCCGCCCGAAGCGCCTGGCGGCCGACCGGCCTCGGGTCGTCCCCGGCGGCGCTGACATGCCGGCACTCGTGGTCGCCCTGGATGGGCCGGGTTCGTCGGGCAAGAGCAGCGTCGGTGCCGCCGCCGCGGCCGCCCTCGGCTACCGCTTCTGCGACACCGGTCTGCTGTATCGGGCGCTGACCTTCCTGGCCGAGGCGCGCGGTGTCGGCGTCGACGATCCGGAGGGTCTCGTCGCCCTGGTCGACGAGGTACAGCTCTCCGATGACGGGGCGGGGCGCTTGTCGCGGGTGCTCGTCGATGGCGTTGATCACACCGCGGACGTGCGCAGTCCGGCCGTCGATGCCGCCGTGTCGGCGGTCTCGGCGATCCCCGAGGTCCGAGCCGCCCTCCTCGAGCGCCAGCGCGCCCTGGCG
>JANOTJ010000515.1:0-3341 GCA_031416295.1 Chloroflexota bacterium | reverse complement strand
GGCGTCCAGTCGAGCGCGACCCAGCTCGTCGGACGAAGCGTGGACGGCTGGACGGCCGGGATGCCCACGGCCTGGGTCATGGATCCCGCCCGTGAACCGATGATCGCGGTGAAGATGAACGACGAACCCCTGCCGCCACGCCACGGCTATCCGGCCCGCCTGATCGTCCCCGGCTTGTACGGATACGTGTCGGCGACCAAGTGGCTGAGCGATCTCGAGCTGACCACGCTCGAGGCCTTCGATGGCTACTGGGTCCCCCTCGGCTGGGCCAAGGAGGCACCGATCCTGACCCAGTCGCGGATCGATACGCCGACGTCCGGCGTCGCCGCCGGGCGCGTGCCGATCGCGGGCATCGCGTGGGCCCCGGACCGTGGTGTCAGTCGGGTCGAGGTCGCCATCGACGGCGAGTGGCGCGACGCCGAACTGTCGGCGCCGATCTCCGACACGACCTGGGTCCAGTGGCTGGTCCGCTGGGACGCGACCCCCGGCGACCACGTCATCCAGGTCCGCGCCACCGACGGCACGGGCGAGGTCCAGGAGGAACGGTCCTCACCGCCGGCACCTGATGGGGCACGTGGCTGGCACAGTCGCAGGATCAGCATCTCGTAACGCTCGGGAGCACCTCGGAACGCCGGTCGTCGCCCGTCACCGGCCGCTTCCCCGGACCTGCGCTACAGTCCGGCCCATGCCCCGACACCGCTACATCTTCGATCCCCCCGAGCGCTTCATCGCCGGCACCGTCGGTGTGCCCGGCGCCCGGACATTCTTCCTCCAGGCCCGCGACGGCAGCCGCATCGTGTCCGTGGCCCTGGAGAAGGTCCAGGTCGCGGTCCTGGCCGACCGGCTGGGCCAGCTGCTCGGCGAGCTCGAGCGCCGCGGGGTCCCCGCCTCGGCCGAGGCAGCCAGCACCGTCGCCGTCGATTCAGCCCCGCTCGACGAGCCCATCAATGAAGCGTTCCGGGCGGGCTCGCTGACCCTCGGCTGGGACGGTGACGACGAGGTCGTGCTGGTGGAGGCGCGCGCGCAGGACGAGGACGGCGAGGCGATCGATCCCGACGAGGACGACGACGAGGACGAGGATGGCCCGGACCTGCTGCGCATCCGGATGACCGCGGCGGCCGCCCGGACGTTCGTGGAGCGTGCCGCCAGGATCGTCGCAGCCGGCCGGCCGCCCTGTCCGTTGTGCGGCGCACCGCTCGATCCGATCGGCCACATCTGTCCGCGCCGCAACGGCCACTACGTCAACTAGCGAACCGCACGCGACCATGGCGCCTGACCGCGCGACCACCCTGGGCGTCATGCGCGAGGGCGACATCGAGGTGCTCGGGCGGATCATCGGCTCCAGCAACAACGCGCTGTTCGTGCGCGTGACGCGCGTCTGCGAGGAACCCCTGGCGCCGGAGACCCTTGACGCGGTCTACAAGCCGACCATCGGCGAGCGCCCCCTCGACGACTTCCCGGACGGCACGCTGACCCGACGCGAGGTGGCCGCCTGGCACGTGTCGGAGGCCATCGGCTGGGACATCGTGCCGCCCACGCTCCTGCGCGACGGGCCGTTCGGCGAGGGCATGCTCCAGGCGTTCGTGGAGCCCGACGAGTCGGTGGATGTCGTGGCCATGGTCGTGGGGGACGATCCGCGCCTGCGCCGGATGGCGACCTTCGATGCCGTCGTCAACAACACCGATCGCAAGGGCGGGCACCTGCTGCCGGTCGATGGCGGCCGGCATGTCCACGGCGTGGATCACGGCGTCACCTTCTCGGCCGTGCCCAAGCTCCGGACCGTGCTCTGGGGCTGGCGCGGTGAGCCGTTCGAGACCGACGAGTTGGCCGGCCTCGAGCGGGTGCGGGTCGCGCTTGCGAGTGACCTCGGCTCGACACTTCGCGGGTTGCTGCGGCCCGTCGAGGTCAAGGCGACCATCCGCCGCGTGGACGCATTGCTTGCGACCGGGCGGTTCCCGTTCCCCTCCCCGACCTGGCCGGCCGTGCCCTGGCCGCCGTTCTGCCAGCCGGATCGCGCCGATGCAAGCCGTAGATGCACTTCTGTGACGAACGCCTCGTGGATCGATCCCCACACGGACATCCGTGTCGATCTGGGCGAGCGATCGTGCACGGCTGTGCCGAATGTGCATCTGAGGCTTGCGCGGCGGCCGAGGTGCGCGGCGGCCGAGGTGCGCGGCGGCCGAGGTGCGCGGCGGGCGAGGAGGGGGGCGCAGACGGCGCGCCAAACTGGCGGATCTCGATGAGGACGGCGCCTGTGACACTCACGACCTCGGTGCGATCGTGGGTCACCCGCCACGCGTCCACGCTCGCGGGCGGGACGTGGCCGTGCAGCCACAGCGGCGGGTGCCAGCGGTCCAGCAGCCAGCGATGGCGGGGCCTCGGGCTCTGGGTCAGGTCGCAGGGTGGGAGGTTCGGCCGGGTCGGTCGTATCCATGAGCCACGAGTGTGCCCCATCTCGCATCATCGGCACGTCGCCGGGATGCGCGTCGGGCACCATTGGCGTCGATGAGCACCGAGCGGCGCTGGAACGGCTGGGGCGAGCCCGACGTCACGTCCGACGTCTCCCCGTCGAGCGCGGCCCTGCTCCAGCAGCTCATCGGCCCCGGGACGTCGCCACGGGACGCGACCCTCCCCGAGGTGCTGGCAGGGCTACCCGCGTCGCGCCTGGCCGCGGGCACGGCCGCGAGTGATCGCCTCACGCTCGATCCGGAGGCGCGGGTCAGACACGCCCGCGGCCAGAGCCTGCCCGACTGGATCGCGCTGCGCAGCGGCAGGCTACCGGCCGTGCCCGATGCCGTCGCCCGACCACAGACGTCCGCGGACGTCCGCTCCCTGCTCACCGTCGCCACGGAGCGGTCCTGGCGGCTCATCCCGTTCGGCGGCGGCACGAGCGTCGTCGGCGGTGTGTCCGTCCGACCATCGGATCGACCGGTGGTGTCCGTCGACATGACCGCCCTGAGCGGCCTTCGCGCATTCGACGCGCGGTCGTCGCTGGCGACCTTTGGCGCGGGGACGCTCGGTCCGGCCGTGGAAGCGGCGCTCGCCGAGCACGGCCTGGAGCTCGGCCACGCACCCCAGTCGTTCGAGTTCTCGACCGTCGGCGGCTGGGTCGCGACGCGCTCGTCGGGCCAGGCCTCGATGGGTGTCGGGCGCATCGAGGCGCTCTTCGCGGGAGGCCACCTGGAGTCGCCGGCCGGACCGCTGGACCTGCCGCCGTTCCCGGCATCTGCGGCCGGACCGGACCTGCGCGAGCTCGTGCTCGGGTCCGAGGGCCGTCTCGGATTCCTCACCGAGGTCATCGTGCGCGCGACACCGCAACCGGCTCGCGATGTCATCCGGGC
>JANOTJ010000514.1:0-3683 GCA_031416295.1 Chloroflexota bacterium | reverse complement strand
GTTGAGCATCAGGTTGTCCAGGTTGTTGCCATGCGCCGTGCCGATGAGCTGCACGCCGCGCTCGGCGATCGTGCGAGCCGCCTGGGCCTCGAGCTCCGTGCCGATCTCGTCGATGACGATGACCTGGGGCATGTGGTTCTCGACCGCCTCGATCATGACCTCGTGCTGGAGCGACGGCGTGCGCACCTGCATCCGGCGGGCCTTGCCGATGGCCGGGTGCGGGATGTCGCCGTCGCCGGCGATCTCGTTGCTGGTATCCACGACCACGACCCGCTTGCCGAGGTCGTCGGCGAGGACGCGAGCCGCCTCGCGCAGCATCGTCGTCTTGCCGATGCCCGGCCGACCCATGATCAGGATCGATTTCCCGCTCTCCACGAAGTCGGTGATGATCTCGATCGTGCCGTACACGGCGCGCCCGACCCGGCAGGTCAGCCCGACGACCTTGCCGTTGCGATTGCGGATGGCGCTGATCCGATGGAGAGTCCGTTCGATGCCCGCTCGGTTGTCGTCGCCGAACGTGCCGATGTGGTCCACGACGAACGCGATGTCGGCATCGCTGATCTCGCGATCCAGGAGACTCACTTCGGAATCGGGGAATCGGCCTTCCGGTCTGCGTCCGAGGTCCATCACGACCTCGATGAGCGCCTCGCGATCCGGGAGCGCATCGACCGCCGCCACGATCTCGGGCGGCAGGGACGAGAGCAGGGCGTCGAGATCGTCGATGACTTCGCGCTGACGGTCCTCGGATCCCACACTGACCTCCGGGTGGTCCGCAGTCATCGGACGCCGGCCGGCACGAGGGCCGGTTCCGCGACACGGACGAGGGTTTCCTTCATGAGCAGGGCCACGCTGCTGATCGACCGGAAGCCTGCTTCCTCCAGGCGCCGATCGATGGGCGCCTCATAGGTTCGCACGGGAGCGATGACCCCGTGGTCGTGGCGATGGTCGGGGCCCTTCGCGGCGCGGGCGGCGATGACTCCCAGACCGTACTCGATGAGCGCGCTCGTGTCCGCTTCGGGCCGCGCGATGACCTTCAGGTAGTGCGGCTGGTCCTCCTTGGCGACGCCCACCTGGATGAGCGCATCGAGGATCGTCCCGTCCTTGCCGCCATCGGGCGCGGCCTGCACGAACGCCTCCATATCGGCGAAGCGCAGGATCGGCGCGAGGCTGGAGCGCGGCACGCGCCAGTGCGTGCCCTGGCGCTCCCAGTCCGGGATGCGCACGGCCTCGAGGCGCGTGACCGGGGCAGGCGTGACGGTCATGTACAGCCGATGCAGGGCCACGGCATCCAGGTGCTGGACGGCCCGGATACGGTGCTCGGCGGCGGCCTCGTCGGACCACGGGGCGGGCAGCGCGTCGGTCGCCTTGCGAAAGAGGATGTGCTCTTCGCCGTAGCGCATGAAGCCCGCCTGCATCAGCAATTCGACGTTGCCGTCGGCGTCCGCGCAGGCGACGTGGAAGCGGGCGGCCGCGCGTTTCGAACCCTCGCGCAGGAGCTGCTGCACGAGTCGGTAGCGGATGTCGCCCGCGTCGCCCATGCCCACGGCATCGAGCTCCACGATGGTCCACTCGTCGCGCGACGATTCGCGCTCGACCCGGACGAGGCCCGCGATGCGCCCTTCGGTCTCGTAGACGTACATCAGATCGTTCGGGCGGAAGGCGCCCAGGCGCAGGCGGAAGAGGCTGAACACGCCCATCGGCGGGCCGCTCACGGGCAGGCCCAACGAGCGCGTGGCGGGATCGTCGGACTGGCACAGCCTGGACAGTTCGCCGAGGGCCGCAAGATCGGTCAAGCGCGCGGCGCGGACCTTGCCCTGGCTGCGGGGCGGCCGCGTCGCCGTCATCGAGCCTGCGCCCGGCGGGTCGGATGGTGGCGGCGCCCGGACCCCTCGCCCGGGTCGTCGTGCTCGCTGGCCATGGTCGCCACGAGCCGATGGAAGCGCGTCTCCCCGACGAGCTCGGGGTGGAACGAGGTGGCCACGATGTTGCGCTCGCGGACCGCGACGATGCGGCCATCGTCCAGGCGGGCCAGGACGTCCACGCCCGGACCCGTGCGCTCGATGATCGGCGCGCGGATGAACAGGGCGTGGACCGGGGTCGCGCCCAGCGGATCGACCACGATGTCGGTCTCGAACGACTCGAGCTGGCGGCCGAAGGCGTTACGCTCCACGGTGACGTCCAGGAGAGGCAGGATCGGTGGCTCCCCGCCGGCGATCTCGCGGGCCAGCAGGATCATCCCGGCGCACGTCCCGAAGATGGGGGCACCGGACGCGGCGAGGTCCAGGATCGGCTCGCGCAGGCCCCAGCGATCGATGAGCTTGCGCATCGTCGTACTCTCGCCACCGGGCAGGATCAGGCCGCTGACGCCCTCGAGGTCGCGCGGCTCGCGCACGCGGACGCCCTCGACCCCGATCGCCTGGAGCGTGTCGAGATGCTCGCGGAACGCCCCCTGCAGGGCGAGGACCCCGATCCTCATGTCCGTGTCGCCGGTGCCGCGTCGACTACCAGCCGCGGACCGCCATGCGCTCGGCCTCCGGGATGGCCTCGAGCGCGATGCCGCGCATCGGGGCGCCCAGACCCTTGGACACCTCGGCGATCTTCTTGGCATCGTCGAAGAACGTGGTCGCCTGGACGATGGCGTTGGCCATCCGCGCCGGGTCCTCGCTCTTGAAGATGCCGGAGCCGACGAAGACGCCCTCGGCGCCCAGCTGCATGACGAGCGCGGCGTCGGCCGGGGTGCTGATACCGCCCGCGACGAAGTTGACGACCGGCAGCTTGCCGTTCGCCGCGATGTCCTTGACCAGCTGGTACGGTGCCTGCAGGTCCTTGGCGGCGGCGAACAGCTCGTCCTCGCGCATGCCCTGGAGACGGCGGATCTCGCTGAGCACGTCACGCAGCTGGCGGACCGCCTCGACGATGTTGCCGGTCCCGGCCTCGCCCTTGGTGCGCATCATCGCGGCGCCCTCGTTGATCCGGCGGAGCGCCTCGCCGAGATTCCGGCAGCCGCATACGAACGGGACCTTGAAGGCGTGCTTGTCGATGTGGTTGCTCTCGTCAGCCGGGGTCAGGACCTCGGACTCGTCGATGTAGTCGACGCCCAGGGCTTCCAGGATCTGGGCCTCCACGAAGTGGCCGATGCGCGCCTTGGCCATGACCGGGATGGTCACCGCATCCATGATCCCGATGATCATCTCGGGATCGGACATGCGGGCGACGCCGCCGTCCTTGCGGATGTCGGCCGGCACACGCTCGAGGGCCATCACGGCGACGGCCCCGGCATCCTCGGCGATCCTAGCTTGATCAGCGTTGACGACGTCCATGATGACGCCGCCCTTGAGGTTCTGGGCAAGACCCTTCTTGCTCGCCCAGGTGGACGTCTCGACGGTCATGTGGGCTACGGTTCCTCTGGTGTCTCTGCGCTCCCGGATCGCCGTCCGGACCTTGCCCCGGGGTCTTCGCCCGTTCGAGGCGGCCGGCTCCGCTCGCGTGCCCGGATTATGGCACGAGGTTGCGTCGTGCTCACTGACACGGCCCGATCGGGCGCCGTCCGGGGGCTTGCTGGCCGATTCGGCCACGCATCGAGGACTGGACTCGGGCCGCCGGGGCGCGGCGGCGGGCGGGGGGGCGGGGGCGCGGCGAGGACTGGACCCGGCCGGCAGGCGCGGCGGCGGGCGGCCCGGCCG
>JANOTJ010000513.1:0-3117 GCA_031416295.1 Chloroflexota bacterium | reverse complement strand
TTCATGACGAGGAGCGGAGTGGACAACCGTCCATCGGATACGACATAGGCGAGGTCGGCGACCTCGAAGACCTCCGGCACCTCGGTGCAGTAGATGATGACCGCGTGACCGTCGCTGGCGTAGGTGCGCATGAGCCGGTAGATCTCGCGCTTGGAACCGACGTCCACGCCGCGCGTGGGCTCCTCGAGAACGAGTACTTCCGGGCGCTTCACGATCGCGGCCGCGATGGCGACCTTCTGCTGGTTGCCGCCGGACAGGGCGCGGATCGGCAGGTGCACCGAGGCCGCCTTGACCTGGAACCGGTCGCGCAGCTCATGGGCGATCTGGAGCATTCGTCGGGGACGGAGCGCGATGCCGCTGCGCGTGATCTCGGCGCTCAGCCGGGCGACCATGTTGTCGCCGATGGTGAGGTTCGAGAACAGGCTCGTCTGGCGATCGGCGGAGACCAGGCTGGTGCCCGCTGCGACCGCCGAACCGCCATGGCGCCCGGACACCTCGATCCTGCCGGCACCGCGCTCAAAACCGGCGATCGAGCGCACGAGCTCTCGGGCGCCCGAGCCCTCCACGCCAACGATGGCGATGATCTCGCCGACCCGGACGTGAAGGTCGATGGCTTCGAACTCGCCGCCCGCGTGGGACCAGTCGGTCAGGCGCAGGGCCGACGCGGCGTCGTCGCCGATGTGCACGATCAGCTGTTCCGCCGGCTCGCGCGAGGCCTGGCCCGTGACGAGGCCGGCAGCGATGCCCTCCTGGGTCAGCGCCTCGCCCTCGAGCACGGTGGTGCACACGCCGTCGAGGATGAGGGCCACCCGATCGGCGTGCTCGGCCAGCTCCGCGATCCGATGCGAGACCAGGAGCACGACCTTCCCGGCCTGGGCCAGGAGGTGCATCCGGCGGAAGAGGTCCGCCGATTCTTCCTGGGTCAGTGCCGAATTGGGTTCATCGAAGAGGAACACCGCGGCGTCGCGAGCGAGCGCCCGACCGATCTCGACGCGCTGCTGGATCGCCAGCGGGACGCGCTCCAGGGGACGGTTCGCATACTCGAGGATGGCCAGGTCGCGCATGAGGTCGCGTTCGAGCGCATCCAGACGGCGGACGAGGGCCCGGGTCCCTTCCCGGCCGACCATGACATTCTCGGCCACCGACAGGTTCGGGAAGAGCTGCGGCTCCTGGTGGACGACGGCCACTCGATCGCGGTCGGACGAGGTGTCCCACACCCGCCCGCCAAGCTGGATCTCGCCGGCGTCGCTCGGGGTCTCGCCAGCGAGGATCTTGATGAGTGTGCTCTTGCCCGCCCCGTTGGGTCCGGCCACCCCGAGGATCTCGCCGGGTCGCGCGTCGAGGTCCAGCCCATCAAGGGCGCGGGTGTCGCCGTACCACTTGCGCAGCCCGCGGATGTGGAGGTCGCCGTCCACCGCCGCTTCGGTCATCGGCGCAGGCTCTGGGTGAAGCGATCGAGCACGACGGCGGCGATCGTCACGGCACCCGAGACGAAGTTGCTCAGGTACGAGCCGGCGGACAGGAGGGCCAGTCCGTTGGCGATGATGGCGATGAGCAGCGCGCCGCTGATCGTGCCGATCGCCGTCCCCCGACCGCCCGACAGGCTTGCCCCGCCGATGATCACGGCCGCGAAGACCGGGAAGAGCAGCGATACGCCGGCGTTCGGCTGCACGGATCCGATGAAAGCGAAGTCGAGCATCGCCGCCAGGGTCGCCAGCATCGAGCACAGGATGAACGCCGCGAACTTGTACTTGCGGATGGGTAGCCGCGCGAGTTCGGCTGCGGCCGGATTGCCGCCGATCGCCTTGAGGCGGAAGCCGAAGAGCGAGCGACTCAGGACGAACCCGATGACGACTGCCACGCCGATCATCCAGATGGCCTGCATGGGCACGCCCAGGGGCAGATCCTGGTTGGACAGCCCGAAGAACCAGTCGATCTCACCCGCGGGCACGACCTTGCCGACTGGTGGGTAGGCGGGGTTCAGGGTGGCGGTGTTCGACACGAGCAGGGTCGTGCCGAAGACGAGTTGGCCCGTCCCGAGCGTGACGATGAACGATGGGATCTTGAATACCGTCACCAGGAAGGCGTTGATGGAGCCGAGCGCGGCCGCCGCGGCGAAGGCCAGGGGGATGGCGAAGTAGATCGGCCAGCCCCACACGATCCAGGCCACGCCCATCACGATCGACGCCAGCCCATACATGTAGCCGAACGAGAGATCGATCTCGCCGACGACGATGACCAGGGTCAGCCCCATGGCGACGATGGCGATCGTGCTCATCGAGCGCGTCACGCCCAGGAAGTTGGTGATGGTCAGGAACGTGTTCGGCTTGCTCAGCACCGTGAACACCAGGATCACGATGAAGATCGCCATGAGGAGGCCACCGATGCGCAACCCGGCGGCACGGGCACGGCCCGACCAGCGGCCACCCGCTGATGGGCCGGCGAGTGATGGGGCGGGCGGGTTCCCGGTGCTGTTGTCGGCCATCCGTAAACTGCTCCTCGTGCAGGTCGCCGGTCAGTCTGCGGACACGATCCGGCCGGGCGAGGGCTTGCCTCGACCGACCGGACCAGGACGTCTTGCGATCAGCCGCCGGCGAGCGCCATGAAGTCCTTGCGAGCCTGGACCACGTTCTCGGTCGTGATCGGCTTCAGGGAGTTCGAGTTCGGCAGGACCGTGCCGTTCTTCAGGAGCTCGGCGCAGCCAAGCGCGCCGAAGCCCGCCTGATCGCCCCACTGCTGGTCGAGGGCCACGATCTGGGTCCCAGCTTCGATGGCATCGAGCTGACCGATGCTCACGTTCCAGCCGAGGGAGTACATCTTGCCGGTGTTGTCCGAGTCGGCGATAGCCCGAGCGGCGTGCTCGCCACCGATGTCCACGTTCTCGATGACCTGGACTTCCGGGTTGCCCTGGATGAACGCCTTGTAGGCGTCGTAGCTTCCGGCCGGGTCGTACGTCGTCACCAATGCGCTCGTGGCGTCGTTGACGAATGTGGCATCCGGGATGGCTTCCTTGATCCCGTCGATGAAGCCCTGCATGCGGCCCTGGGCCCAGTTCTGGGTCGGGTCACCACCGGACACCGCGAAGAACTTGAAGTCGAGGTTGTTGGCCTTCATGTA
>JANOTJ010000512.1:0-13752 GCA_031416295.1 Chloroflexota bacterium | reverse complement strand
CATCGCCACCAAGCGGGGTCGGCTCGCGCTGCTTGCGCGGGCGAATTGGTCCGGGGTCCTTGCTCTCGACCTCGTCCTCGAGGAGATCACGGGGCCGCGCCGCTGGCTCGCCGTCGAGGCCCCGCCGGCCTCGAGCCTGGCCGCCGTCGCCGGTGCGTTCGGTGCCGCGTTCGATGCGCTCCTCGTCGCCGAACGTCTCGGGCTGGATGGGCGGCACTCGGCCGATGACCTGCTGCTCGAACGTGCGCTCCTGAGAGACGAGGGGCTGCTACGCGCTGCGGTCGAGCGCGAACTTGGCCAGATCCTCGGCGCGCCGCGCAACGGCGAGGAACTCCTCCGCACGGTCGAGACGTACCTCGCGGCTCGCCAGAACCTGCGGGCGGCCGCCCGGCTCCTCGGCGTTGGCGTCCGGACCGTGAGCTACCGCCTCGAGCGCGTCGAGGCGCTCATCGGGCGCCCGCTGGTCGGCGACGTCGTCGTGCGCCTGTCGACCGCCCTGTTCGCCCGGCGACTCCTCGGCCCCGACGCTCCGACGATCGATCCGTCAGGTAGCCCTGCCGGCGCGAACCAGCCTGGTGAGTTCGGGAACGACCGTGTGCAAGTCGCCGATGACCCCGGCGTCGCACAGGCTGAAGATCGGTGCATCTGGGTCGGTGTTGATCGCGACGATGACCTCTGACCGGTCCATGCCGACGCGGTGTTGCAGCGCTCCTGAGATGCCGCACGCCACATAGAGGCGGGGCTTCACGATGGTTCCGGTCTGGCCGACCTGCGAGCCCGCCGGATACCACCCCCGATCCACGATCGGGAGCGAGACGCCGACGGCGCCGCCGAGCGCCTCCGCGAGCTCCTCGATCAGGCTCAGGCTTGCTTGATCCTTGATGCCCCGGCCGGCAGCCACGATGACCTGAGCGGTGCGCAGCTCGGCGCCGGACTCGGCTCCTGCCAGCCGCTCGACGACAGCGACGGACAGGCCGTACGTCGAGAAGCTGGGCGCGAACGCCGAGACGCTGCCGACGACCGGATCGTCCACCGGCTCGAGGAGTCCGATTCGGAATACGGCGAGCCGCACGGGTGTCGTCCATGCGACATCGACTGCCATGCTGTCGTTCAAGGCGAAACGGCGGCCCTGAAGCCCGCCTTCGCGAAGGTAGACATCCTGAAGGTCCCAATTGATGCCTGCCTCGAGCCGGGCGGCCAACCCTCCCGCGACATCAGCCGTCAGCGCAGAGTTCTCGAACAGGACCAACGCGTCATCCCCGGCGCTCCTGACGACATGGGCCAGCGCATCCAGGAAAGGCTGGGTGAGGTCGCCGTTGAGCCGCTCGTCCGAGCACGCCCAGGCCGTCGCGACGCCGTACGCACCGAGGCCTGCGGCCACGGTCTCGGCTCCGGGGCCACAGACCACGGCGGCGACGGACGGGGCAAGCTGGCGCGCCTTCGCGATCAGACCGAGAGAGCCGGGCGTCGGCTCACCGGCGCGAATCTCGATGAAGACGACGGTGTTCACAGGGCCACCCGCTTCCGGATGAAGTTGTACAGCCACTCGGCACCTTGTCCTTCGTCCGTGACAAGCTCAGCCACAACGGCGCGCGCCGGAGCCGAGGTAAGTGAGAGGACTGCCGTTCCGGACCCTGCGGCTCCGACAGCGTCCGGCCCGATAGCCAGATCGGCAGCGGTAAGCACCGGGATCTGCTGCTTCTTGGCCGCCACGATGCCCTTGAAGGCCGGGTACCGAGGGGAGTTGACGGCCCCTGAGAGGGCCACGATGCAGGGCGTGGGAGCATCGACGACCCGCGATCCATCGGCGCGCTGCACGATCGCCCGAAGGCGACCCTGAACCAGCTCCAGGTTGCGGGCGGATGACAGGACGGGCATCTCGAGGCGCTCGGCCACGGCAGCCCAGAGCATCGCACCGGCACCGTCGGTTGCCTGTGACCCGAAGATCACGACGTCAGGCGATTCACGCATGACTGCGGCTGCAAGCACGCGAGACGTCGCGAGGAGGTCCGATCCCTCGAGGACCGGATCGCTTACGGCGACGGCCCGATCGACGCCCATGGCCAGTGCAGTCCGAAGGCTCTCGATGCCGGTCGTCGGCGTTACGGCGATCGCGACGATCTCCCCACCGACCTTGTCTCGCAACAGGAGTGCTTCCTCGATGGCGTGCTCATCGGGCTGGTTGAGCTCACTCGGGCCGGTGCGGTCCAGCCGCAGGGACCCTGGATCGAACCTTGCTGGCGTTGCCGCCCGCGGAACTGGCTTGACGGCCACAACGATCCGCGGCATCAGATCTGCACCCCTACTTCATGACCCTGGAGGATCGCGCTCTGGATGAGGCGCGGCGCCGCAGCGTCGCCGATCCGGCGGATCGTGATGTCGGTGCGATCCCCCACCCGCTCGAGAAGCGCGAAATACAGGTCACCGCGCGAACGCCTGGGGTAGACGGGCACGATGTAGTCGATGGACTCGATCCGGCGCTCGGCTCCGGTGAGGACGTCGACCACGGTGACGCCTTGCTCATCGATGGAGCGGGCGTCCGTGAATGCGGTCAGGCGGATACCTTTCTCCCTGGCTCGCTGCAGGAAGAACTCGCGGTTGATCGCCTCGAGGCCGAAGCCGGGCATGGGCCGGGCCGTGATCATCTCGACGGTGTGGCCATGATCCGTGAGGAACTCGGCGGTCCCGGCGGCTTCCCAGTGGCCGGTCGCGTCGATGATCAGGCCACGCGTGCCGGGGAGCGTGACGCCATCGAGGATCTCATCGACCGAGAACACGTGGGAGAGATCGAGTCCGGGCATGCCGAGGGGCACCTGCATGCCCTTCGACTGGGCGATCGTGTCCCCTGCGGCTTCCTCGCCTCCATGCCTGCCGCCGGGCAGATCTGGCTGCGACCCGGTCGCGACGATCACCTCATCGGGCTCGAGCTCGAGCACCCCATCGGCGTCAGCTTCGACGCCCAGCCAGACCTCGACCCCGAGGCGCTTCACGGCGTGCTCGAGGTAGTACGTGACCTCGGCGACCTCCTCGTGCAGGGGCTGGCGGGCGGCGAGTCGCACCTGGCCACCAAGGACCGGGCTCTTCTCGAAGAGCGTCACCTCGTGTCCCCGCCGGGCGGCGATCTCGGCGACCTTCAGGCCGGCGGGGCCACCCCCGATCACCACGACGCGCTTGGGCTTCTCGGCTTTGGCCAGCAGCCGGTCGCTCAGGAACAGCTCGCGGCCTGCCCCCGGGTTCTGGATGCAACGGATGCCATGGTCCTGGATGACCTGGTGGATACAGGCGTCGTTGCATGCGATGCACGCCCGGATCTCTTCCGCGCGACCCTCGGCCACCTTGGCGGGCAGATCAGCATCCGCGATGAGCGCCCGGGCCATGCCGATGAGATCGGTCTCGCCCAGTTCCAGCATCCGCTCGAAGAGCGCGGGCTGCTTGAGCCGGCCGAAGGCGATGACCGGCAGGCTGCTCGATTGCTTGAGCGCCTTGTTGAGGGGCCGGAAATACCCTTGGGGGACCGCCATCGGGGGGATCTGCATCCAGAAGCTGGAAAACGTTCCGGCATCGCAGTTGAAGTAGTCGACCAGCTCCCGCTTCTCGAGGATCTCGGCGATGCGCAGACCGTAATCGAGCTCATATCCGAACGACGTGTACTCGTGGAGGCAGATCCGGACGCCGAGGGGCACGCCAGGGCCGATCTCGCCGCGGATCGCCTCGAGGACCTCCATCGGCAGGCGCATGCGGTTTTCGAAGGAGCCGCCGTAGGCGTCGGTTCGTCGGTTGAAGAACGGCGACGCGAAACTGCGCAGCAACCCGTCGTGGGCGATCTTGATCTCGATCCCGTCGTAGCCGCCGTCCATGAGGTTCCGGCTTGAGACGGCGAAGGCCTTGACGGTCCGCCGGATGTCACCGAGGTCCATGGCCATCGTGGACCACGGGCTCGATGGCTCAGGCATCTGGGTGGGCGCCCAGAGCACGGGCGGCGGCTCCTCCAGTGAGGTATGTCCGCCGTGCGTGATCTGGCCGATGATCTTGGCCCCGTGCTCGTGGACCTCGGCCGTCATCTCACGGTAGAAGGGCACCACGCGGGGGTCCCATGTCCGGACATACCGGCGCGACTCCATGCCTTCGGGCATGACGGCCATTCCGCCGTCAATGATGAGCCCCACGCCACCGATCGAGCGTTCGACCTGGTAGGCGCGAATGTCCTCGTTGGGCATCCCATCGATCCCTGGGAGAGCCGTGAAATGCGGCAGGAAGACCATTCGGTTCCGGATCGACACGTTCCCGAGCTGGAACGGCGACAGCAGACGAGGGAAGGCGGCTTCGCCGGGTAGCGTCATGACAGTCCCGCCGGGACGGGCAGCCCCGCGAGCGGGCGGCGCTCGCGACGGCGGAGGACCAGCTCCGCGACGACGGCGCCCAGGATCACTGCACCCGTCAGGGCCTGCACCCAAAACTGGGACACGTTGAGCAGAGCGAGGCCGACTGAGATGACGCTCAGGATCGCGGATCCGATGAATACCCCGGCAATGGTGCCGCTACCGCCGAGGGTACTGACCCCCCCGATCACGACGGCCGCGAGGACCACGATCTCGAAACCGATGCCGACCGAAGAGTCAACGGTCCCGTATAGCCCGCCCCACATCACGCCTGCCAGGCCACACAGGATGCCGCTGACCGCAAAGGCCCCGTAGACCAGCTTGCGCGATGCGATCCCGAGCTTCTCCGCGGCCACCGGGTTACTGCCCAGGGCGAGGAGGGATCGGCCGGGGTACGTCCGCTCGACAAAGACGTGGGTGATGACGACGATCACCGCTGCGTACATGAAGATCCCCGGGATGCCGGCGAAGTTCCACAGCGGGATGTCCGCGTAGCCCGGGGCGAGGAACTGCGACGTGATCTGGTTGCTGCCGGTCAGCACGGAGACAAGCCCGCGGAAGACATACAGCGTCCCGAGAGTGACCATGATCGACGGCACCCTGAGCCGTGCGACGAGCACGCCGTTGACCGAACCCAGAGCGAGCCCGACCCCGCATGTCGCAAGAACGATCACTGGGAGCGGGAGGAACGAGTAGTCCGACGCCGTGCTCGAGGCGAAGACGGCCGTCACCCCGATCATCGAGCCGACGGACACGTCGATGTTCCTGGTGAATAGCACCAGCGCCTGACCGACCGCGACCATGACGATGATCGCCGTGTTGATCAGCAGCTGGGTCATCGTGCCGGTCGTCAGGAATCGACTCGAGAGCAGGCTGAAGGCGACGAGGAGGGCGACGAGAACCAGGAGCAGGCTCGCCTCGCGATGGCTGATGATGCGGGCGATCTGTTTGTTGAACGTGCTCATCGGATTCTCACGCATCCACGAATTCGGCTTGACGGGTCATTGCAGCGAGGACTCGTTCGGGGTCGAACGGCCGGATGGTGAACTCCTGTCCCTGCACCCCGCGGTAGAAGGTGATGACCCGGTCGGCGACCGCGACCAGCTCCTCCAGCTCATTCGAGATGAGGATGATGGAGAGCCCCTCGGCGACCAGGCGGGAGACGATGTGGTAGAGCTCCGACTTCGCTCCGACATCCACGCCACGCGTCGGGTCGTCGAGGATCAAGATGCTCGGCTTTGTCGCGAGCCATTTGGACAGGACGACCTTCTGCTGGTTGCCACCGGACAGGGCGCCGACAAGCTGCGCCGGACCCGGCGTCCGAATCGCGAGCCCGTTGATGTAGGTCTGTGCGATCTCGCGATCCTTCGCGCCGCTCACCAGTCCCAACCGCCCGATGGAATCCACGACGGAGAGGGAGGCGTTGAACTGGATGGACTGGGAGAGGATTACGCCTTCAGCCTGGCGGTCTTCAGGGACGTAGGCAAGGCCATGATCCATCGCTTCGTGTGCTGAGCTGATCTCGACGGCCTTGCCGTTGATGAGCACCTCGCCGCTCACGATCGGGTCGAGGCCGAAGATGCCCCGTGAGATCTCCGTCCGGCCCGACCCCACCAGCCCGGCGAGGCCCAGGATCTCGCCCTTGCGGAGTGAGAAGGACACGTTCCGGTACGTCCCGTCGCCCGTGAGGTTGCGGACCTCGAGCACGGTCTCGCCGATGGGCACGGTGACCTTGGGGAAGATCTCATCGAGCGTGCGGCCCACCATGTGGGTGACCACGCTCTCCGGGGTGAACTCGGAGATCGGCCCGGTCACGACGGTGGTCCCGTCTCGCGCGACCGTCACGCGGTCCGCGATCTGGAACACCTCGTCGAGCCGATGCCCCACGAAGAGCATGGCGACACCGTCGGCCTTGAGCCTCGTGATGATCTCGATCAGGCGCGCGACCTCGCGCTTGGAAAGGGCCGCGGTCGGCTCGTCAAGGATGAGCAGCTCGGTCGGGTTGGTCAGGGCCTTGACGATCTCGAGCAGCTGCTGGTCCGCGCTCGACAGCTTGCCGACGACGTCCTTGGGTGACACGTGGACATCGAGGCGGGAAAGCGCCTGCTGTGCTTCGCGTTCGACCGCCTTCCACTGGATCAGTCCCGCGCGCCTGTTCGTCGGGGGCTTCGCGAGCATCAGGTTCTCGGCGACCGTCAGGTCAGGGAACAGCACCGGGTACTGGTGCACCACCGAGATGCCGAGCGAGAGCGCGACGCGAGGGTTATCGATGCTGACGGCTTCATCCCTGAGGAAGATCTGGCCTTCGTCGGGCTGGAGGATACCGGCGAGCATGTTGACGATCGTGCTCTTGCCGGCGCCGTTCTCGCCGAGCAGCGCGTGCACCTCACCGCGTCGCAGATCCAGGTCGGCGTGGCGCACGGCAGTGACCTCACCGAATCGCTTGACTAGGCCGGTCGCCCGGACGAGCACCTCCGCTCCAGCGCCCGGCGGGCCCGCCTCGAAGTTCGCCACGTCAACTTCCTCCTATGCCAGCGGTGGTGAGGTCCGCGAGGGCCGCGTCGAGGATCTCGATGTCCTCCTCCGTCGTGCCGCCGCTCACGCCGAGGCCCGCGATCAGCCGGCCCTCACTGCGGAGCGGAGCGCCACCCCCGAAGGCGACGAAGCGCCCGCCCGCAACCGACGTGATGGTGTACATGCGGCCACCCGGGACCACCAGGGGCGCGAGGTCATCCGTCCTCATGCCCAGCAGGGCGGACGTGTACGCCTTGCGTTCGCTCATCTCGAGCGAGATCACCGGCGCATCCGACATCCGGTGCGTCAGCACCAGGTTGCCGTGCTCATCGACAACGCTGATGCTCACGGAGACGGCCATTGCGGCAGCATGCTTCTCGACGAGCCCCGCAAGATCCTTGGCGGCCTCGAACAGCGTGGTCGTCATCAGACGGCCCTCAAGATCCGCTCATTGTCGGCCTGATGCCAGTACGGCCAGGCCGGGGTCACCTCGCTGGCAGCATCCAGTCGGGCTACCTGCTCAGAGGTGAGGCTCCAGCCCACGGCACCGAGGTTCTCGCGGAGCTGGGCTTCCGTGCGAGCGCCGATGATCACGCTCGAGATCGTGGGACGCCGGAGCAGCCAGTTGAGCGCGATCTGCGGGATCGTCCGTCCCGTCTCCGCGGCGACCTCGTCGAGCGCGTCGACGATCCTGAAAAGAAGCTCCTCCGGGGGCTCAGGGAAGAGGCCCATCGCGGCGTGGCCGGTCGTCGGCCGCGGCTGCCCTCGGCGGATCTTCCCCGTCAGGCGGCCCCAGGCAAGCGGACTCCATACGATCGTGCCGATGCCCTGATCGAGGCCCAGGGGAATCAGCTCCCACTCGAGCTCGCGCCCGGCCAGCGAGTAGTACGCCTGGTTGGCGACCAGTCGCGGCAGGCCGAGCTGCTCGGCAGCGGCCTGGAACTTCATGATGTGCCAGCCGGAGAAGTTGGAGCAGCCCACGTGCAGGACCTTCCCCGCGCGGACGAGGTCATCGAGCGTCCGCAGGGTATCGTCCACGCGAGTCAGGGCGTCGAAGGCGTGCAGCTGGAACACGTCGACGTAGTCCGTGCCCAGGCGTCGGAGGCTCCCCTCGACCGCCGCGACGAGATGGCTCCGGGAGGTGCCCACGTCGTTGGGGCCCTCCCCGGATCGCTGGCCTGCCTTGGTACTGATCAGGACTTGATCGCGTCGTCCACGGATGGCGGCACCAAGCACCTCCTCGGCGCCGCCGTCGGAGTAGATATCCGCCGAGTCGAACATGTTCAATCCGGCTTCGAGGCAGATGTCGACCATGCGCGTGGCGCCGGCCGCGTCCGTGTTGCCCCAATCCGCAAAGAAGCCGCGTCCGCCGAAGGTCGCCGAGCCCAGACACAGCGCCGGGACGGTGAGCCCCGAAGCTCCGAGCATTCGGTATTCCAACGTACCCTCCTGTCGTCAGTGGCGGGACGCGAACGTCACGCGGGGAGTGAGGCCTTGAGGAAGGCGATGCCATCGGCCGCAAGCGCGTCCATGGAGGGAGCCACCGGCCTCCAGAGCGAGACCGCACGGGCGATCTCGGTAACCGTCGGGAGGAACGACTCGACCACGATCTGGCCGTCGTAGCCCACTTCGGCGAGCACGGCAAAGAACTCTGCCCACGGCACGTGTCCGCTGCCCGGCGTGCCCCGGTCGTTCTCGGACACCTGGATGTGGAAGAGCCGCTCCTTCGCCGCACGAATGGCGTCCGGGATGCTTTTCTCCTCGATGTTCATGTGGAACGTGTCGAGAAGAAGGCCCACGTTCGGGCGATCGACGGAGTCACACAACTCGAGCGCCTGCTCGACCGTGTTGATGAGGTCGGTCTCGAACCGGTTGAGAGGCTCGATCGCCAGGCGGACGCTGCGCTCGCCCGCGTAGTCCGCCACCTCGCGGATGCTCTCGGCGGCCCACTCGCGCTGCTGGCGTCGAGCTGCCGGCGGCAGCATCCGGGTCTTGCCCGTTGTCGAGTACATCGGCCCCGCGACGTGGGGGGACCCGACGGCAGCCGCCAGGTCCACGCATGTCCTGACGTAGGCCACGCCCGCGGCACGGCGCGCAGGGTCCTCGTGCGAGAGGTCCCGATCAGGACCGAACGCACCGCAGATGCCAACACGAAGGCCGGTCTGAGCCGCAGCCTCGTTGATCCCCGCCGCGGTGAGGAGCGCGGGATCCTCCACGCAGACCTCGATGAGGTCGTAGCCGAGATCCGCGACCTTCTGATATGCGGCGCGATCGCCGTCCGAGAACGGCGATGCGAGGACGAACGAGCTGAGGCCGAGCAGGTTGCGGGTCATCACGCGATCCCCAGCTCCGCCTCGAGCGCCCGGGTGTGCTTGATCGCAGCCTCCGTGTATGGATCAAGGAACTCGGGGGCACCGGCGCCCGACAGTACGCCCCAGACATCGCCGGCGGCCGGGAGCAGTTCGTAGGAGATCCAGCCCGAGTACTTGATGTCGGCGAGTGCCTGCACGATCGGCCGGAAGTCGAGGTGGCCAAAGCCCGGTGCGGCGCGGTTGCTGTCGGCGAGATGGACGTGGGCAAGCCGGTTACCCGCGAGGCGGAACGCGTCGGCGATGTCGGCCTCCTCGATCGCCATGTGGAACGTATCGCCCATGCAGCCGACCGCCGGATGGTCGACCTCATCGACGAAGGCGACCGACTGCTCCATGCGATTGATCAGGTAGGTCTCGTACCTGTTCCACGGCTCGACGGCGAGACGGATCCCCTGGTCGCCCGCGTAGGGCGCGACCTCCCGGGCCGCCTCGACTGCCCACGCCCATTCCTGCTTGATGTCGACCTCGGCAAGGATCTTGCCGACGGCAGTCGGGGTGAAGGTGACGACGCTCGCACCCAGCGCCACGGCATAGTCGACGTTGCCCTTGACATAGTCGATGGCCGCCCGTCGGATCGACGGATCGGAGCTGACGATATCGCGCTCCGGCGTGTAGATGCTGAGGATCGACGAGGCGACGACCTCGTTGCTGGCGAGCTCGCGCTTGATCGCCGCGACATCCGCCTGGGCAGGTTCACCGACGATCTCCACGCCCTCGTATCCGAACCGGGCGATGCGGGCGATCCCGAGTGCGATCGGCTCTTGGCCGTAGACCAGCGTGTTGTAGGTATAGCGGAACATGACGCGCTCCAGTAAGACCGGTACGAGGTGGCCGGGAGGAGAAGCCGGCCACCTCGTACCGGGAGGGTGAGGATTACTCGGTCTTGAACCCGCCAAGGAGCTCGTCGACGTTGTCCTTGGTGTAGAAGACTGGGGGCCCGACGGTGATGAAGTTGTTGGCTTCAACCGTTGCCGTGCCGAGGCGGCCGGCGTCGAACGTCTCGCCTTCCTTGCCCGTGATCTTGCCCTCGACGAGAGCGGCGATCGCGTAGTAGGTCATATAGCCGAGATCGTTCGGGCTCCACAGGTAGAAGCCAGTGCTCTTGCCGTTCTTCAGCAGTTCCTTGTCCGCCGGCGGCCAGCCGAGGCCGGCGATCGCGAGTTCGGGGTTGAAGCTGAGGTCGTCGCGCGCCTTGGTGGCGCCCTCGAGGCCGGCGGGCTCCGGGGCCAGGATGCCCGCAAGGTCCGGGTAGGCCTGCATCAAGGAGACTGCCTGGTCGTAGCTCTTCTTGTAGTCGTCATCGCCGTACACGGTCTTGACGAGCGTCATCTTCGCGTACTCGGGCTTCTTGAGCTCCTCGAGGCCCGCGGCGATCCAGGCGTTCTGGTTGGCGGCGGTGCTCTGCGCCGAGAGGATCGCGAAGTTGCCGGTGTTGTTCATCTGCTTCGCGAGGTCCTGGGCCATCGCAACACCGAGTGCGGTGGTGTCGACCTGGTTGATGAACACGGTCCGCGCGTCCGCCTGCGTGTCGGCGTCGTAGCCGACGACGGCGATCCCGGCGTCCTTGGCCGCTTTGAGCGCCGGGGCGAGGGCCGCCGGGTCGAGCGACGCGATGGCGACTGCGCAGACCTTGGACACTGTTGCCGCCTGCACGCGCTGGATCTGGCCAGGGACATCTGACTGCGGGCTGCCGACGAAATCGACGGGCTTGCCGCCGAGTGCCTTCGCGGCCTCATTCGCGCCGAACTGGACACCCGTGAAGTACGGGTTGTCGGTGCTCTTCGGGATCAGCGTGATCGCGCAGTCCTTGATGGACTTGCCCGTCGGGGCAATCGAAGCCGCGGATGCACCAGCCGTGGACGGGGTCGTCCCGCCACCAGGGGAGCAGGCACCCGCCACGACGGCCACTGCCATCAGCAGGCCGGCTCGGAACGTCATTCGGTTGGTCACAGTTTCTCCTTTATTTGGAAATGGGGACAGGACGGCGGTCACAGGATCGGAGTCGTGGCCGATCGATCGTCCTGACATCGTTACCTTCGACTCGACGAGCTCCTCCTTCCTGTTCGGATCCTCGCCGCGATCGCCGGCACTACCACCGCTCCGATCATCAGCAGGCCGACGACCATGTACTGGATGTTGGTTTGGACGTAGACGAGGTTCATCAGGCTCCTGATCGCGACGATCAGGACCAGTGACAGCAGCACGCCGAGTACGCGGCCTTTCCCGCCGTACATGCTCACGCCGCCGATAAGCACGATCGCCACGACGGTGAGCTCAAGACCCGTGCCGTTGTCGGCACGCACGCTGTTGACGTAACCCGCATAGAGGATCCCTGCGAGGCTCGCGACCAGTCCGGAGAAGACGAAGAGGCCAAGCTTGACCCGGTGGACGCGAATGCCCGAGAAACGGGAGACTTGCGTGCTGCTGCCGATCGCGTAGACCTTTCGTCCGATCGTCCCCTTTTGCAGCAGGACCGCACCGATGGCGGCGAGCACCAGGAAGACGATCAGGGTGTTCGGTACCGGAGATCCCGCTACCCGGCCTTGCGCGAACTCAGCGAAGCTCGTCGGGAGTGAGCTGACCGACTGCGTCTCGAGCAGAACGAATGCGAGGCCGCGGAAGAGGCTGAGGGTCGCTACGGTCACGATGAGTGACGGCAGTCCGAGGCGGACCGCGAACAGTGCGTTGACGAGGCCGGCGATCAGGCCGACGCTCAAGGCGATCAGAATGGCCGGCAGGAAGTCAACGCCGCCCTGGATCTGAAGTCCGAAGACCACGCCCGATAGCCCGAACACTGACGCCACGGACAGGTCGATCTCGCCCGCGATCATGATCCATGTCATCGGGATCGCCATCAGCGCGATCCCGACAGCTCCGGCGGTCGTCACCTGAAAATTCTCGAGCGTCAGGAAAAACGGCGACCAGATGGCGCCGATCACCAGCGTCGCGACGACCAGGGCGAAGAGCGCGACCTCCCAGGCGCCGACCCAATCCCGCAGGCCCGACGTCCCTCGTGGACTCCATCCCTTGCGCGTGCTCATCTCGGCGGTAGTCATCGCGAACCTCCAGCCACAACGGGATCAGACCCGCGCAAACAGGCGTGTGCTACGCGTCCATTGCCGCTCCAGTGGTTTTGCACATCAGCATCATAAGTCTGCTGTCAACCGGACGCAATACGCATGGTGCGAATCAAATGATATGCCGCCGCAACTTGAAACCATCGCCTCCATCACACGCGCTGCGGCGCACGCGGCGGTTTGTCTGTACTGACCTGAGTGGCGTGTGGAGCGACAGGCCGAGCAGTGGACCCTCGCATCGCGACGACTACCCAACAGGTGATCGGCACGGCGCCATCACGAGGCCGCTCCGGACGCCGGGGCCGGAGGCTTCGGGCCAGGCTCCTGTACATCGCCAGGTCCGGGCCGGCCGTCAGCGGATGGACCGGTCAGGCCGCGTGTGGCCCACAGCGAGGCCCCGATCGAGATCCCGAGGATGCCCACGATGATCGCGACGGCCAGCCAGACGGGCATCTTCCAGAACTCGCTGACCAGGATCTTCCCGCCGGCGAAGACGAGTAACGCGGCGAGGCCCAGCTTCAGGTAGGCGAACCGGGGCAGCATCCCGGCCAGCAGGAAGTACAGTGACCGCAGGCCCAGGATCGCGAACGCGTTGGAGCTGAACACGATGAACGGGTCCGTGGTGATGGCGAAGATCGCCGGGATCGAGTCGATGGCAAACATGATGTCGCTGACCTCCACGACCACCAGCACCGCCAGCAGCGGCGTGGCGAGCAGCTTGCCTTTGTGGCGGACGATGAACCGCTGGCCCTCGTAGTCCTTGGTCATCGGGACGAGGCGGCGGAACACCCGGAGCACCGGGTTCTTTTCCGGGTCCATGACGTGGCCCTTGGAACGGGCCATCCGGATGCCGGTGACGATGAGCAGGATGCCGAAGCCGTAGATGAGCCAGTGGGCAGCATCCAGGAGCGTCGTCCCGGCGGCGATAAAGATGGCCCGGAAGATGATCGCCCCGACGACGCCCCAGAACAGGACGCGATGCTGGTACTTGGCCGGGACCGCGAACGCGCTGAAGATCATCGCAAAGACGAACACATTGTCCATCGAGAGGCTCTTCTCGATGATGTAGCCGGCGAAGTACTCGCCGCCGGCCTGGGCCCCGTTCCACAGGAAGACCACGCCGCCGAAGCTCAGACCGAGCGTGATCCAGACCGCCGAGAAGACGGCGGCCTCGCGGATCGACACCTCGTGGGCGTGGCGATGAAAGACGAACAGGTCCAGGGCCAGCATGCCGCCGATGAGGGCGAACAGGACGAGCCAGATAGTCAGGTCACTGGACAAGGACAGGGCCTCCGAGCAAGTGTTGGATGCTCGAAGGTCTCCCCCGATTCGAACGCGTCCTCACGGACCATGGCGAATCTGCGCGGCGGGCTCACCAGGAGCCGAGATGACGCCACGCTCGATGCTGGG
>JANOTJ010000511.1:0-13926 GCA_031416295.1 Chloroflexota bacterium | reverse complement strand
GAGGCGGTCGACGACCGCCTGACACTGCGCTGGGAAGACGCCGTCGGACTCCAGGCGGAGCGCATCTGGCGGCTCACGGACGACGGGCTCGAGGCCTCGACGAGCGCCGTCAACGGGGGTGCCACCTCTCGCCGGATCGCCGTCGCGGAGCACCTCATCCTCGGCGGGGATGTGCTCGCCCCACTGTCCGCTGGCGCGACCCTGGCACTCGGGGTCCCGACGGGATCAGCCCTGGCGCCGCTCGACGATGCCGGTCGCCCAACCGGGCCACCGGTACCGTGGCCCGGCGACCGCGCAACGCGTTGGGAGACGGTCGAACGGACGACACCGGCTCGAGTCGCCGCCCTGGTCGGACGCGACGAGGACGCCGAGGGCCCGCACCGGGTGACGGCACATGGGCCGCACGTCCACGCCTCGGTCGCGTGGTGGGGCCTGCCGCACGCACTGCTCTGGGAGGAGCTCGGAGCCTCTCCGCAGTCTCCCTGGAACCGGTCCGTCTTCGCCCTCGGGATCGAGCCGACCTCGACCCCACATGGTGCCGGTACAGGGGTCGGGCACGGGATCGTGACCCTCGAACCGGGCGCGCGGATGCGCTGGCGGACCGTCCTCAGCGTGCGCTGGGCAGCAGCGTGACGGCGTCGACCGGGCCGCTCCGCTCAGTGGTCACGGGCGCGGCGAACGGCATCGGCCTGGCCGTCGCCGACCGGCTGCGGGATCGGGGCGATCTTGTGCTCGGCCTCGACCGCGAGCCCGGCCGCGACATCGTCGTGGTCGACCTGGCCGTGCCAGGCCAGCGGGAGCGCGCCATCGCCGAGGCTGCAGCACGACTGGGCCGGATCGACGTGCTTGTCAACGTGGCCGGCATCTACCGCCGTGGGTCGATCCACGACACCGGGCTCGACGACTGGCGTGCGGTGTGGGCCGTCGACCTCGACGCGCCGCTCGACCTGATCCATCGCGTCGCGGACGGGATGGTCGTACGCCGCTTCGGCCGGATCGTGAACGTCACGAGCGTGCACGCCCGGTCGGCGCAGCCCGGCTCGCTCGCCTATGACGTGGCGAAGGCGGGACTCGAGGCGGCGACGCGATCGGCCGCCCTCGACCTCGCCGCCCACGGCGTCCTGGTGAACGCCGTCGCCCCGGGCTTCGTGCGGACCCGCATGAGCCTCGACGTGGACGGCAACGATGAGACCGACTCGGAAGAGTTCCGCCGCCAGTACATCGCGAGCGGGCGCCTGCCCCTCGGACGCACTGCGATGCCGGGGGAGATCGCCCCCGCGGTCGACTGGCTCAGCGGCCGCGACAACACGTACATCACCGGTCAGGTGCTGACCGTCGATGGCGGCCTGACCATGACGTTCTGAGTAGCCGGACGATGGTCGACGACTCGATCCGCGGCCTCGGTTTCCCTGAGGCGCTGCGCTGGCACGACGGGGCCCTGTGGTGCTCCGACATGTTCCGTTCGCGCGTCCTGCGCTGGACCGCGGGCGCGGGGGTCGAGGTCGTACTCGACAGAGCGAATGGTGCGCCATCCCAGCCCGGCGGGCTCGGATGGCTCGCCGACGGGACGCTCCTGGTCGTGGACTGCCTCGAGCGGCGCGTGCTCGCCGTGCCGGCCGGAGCCAGCGCCCCGCACGTGTACGCCGACCTGCGTGACCACATCGACCGACCCGCCAACGACATGCACGTGGACCGGGACGGCACGGCCTGGGTGGGCAGCTACGGCTTCGACCCCGAGACGGAGGCGCCGAGTGCCGTGCCCCTGGTCCGCATCGACCCCGACGGCTCGCTCGGTCGCAGCCAGCGAGCCTTCGTCTTCCCCAATGGCCTGGAGCGTGACGCCGACGGGTCGCTCGTCATCGCCGAGACCTTCGCCGACCGCGTGACGATCCTCGCCCCCGATGAGGCCACGGCGACGACGCTGCAGGTCGCGCCTGGCTCCGGCCCCGACGGCCTCTCGATCGGCCCGGACGGCGCGATCTACGTAGCTCTCGCGTTCGCGGGTGCGCTTGTCTGTGTCCGGCCGGCGGGCCACACCGACGTCGCGGGCACGCCACGAGTGATCCATCGGCCCGCGCCGATCGCGGACGGACCGGCGGCCGGTCCAATCGGCGTCTACGACTGCGCCGTCAGTCCGGACGGCCGCCGGATCGCGGTGGCCATCGCCAGCGCGGACGAAGGCGTCGCGATGCGCCATGACACGGGCCGGATCGAGGTCATCGACCTCGCGGCGATGATGCCATGAGCCTGTCCGTGCTTCCCGGTCCTGGGGCCACCATCGCGCTCGCCCTCGGCGGTACCGTGATCAGCGACTGCCCGCCGTCGTTGGTCGAGACCGACCGGCGGTCGCGTTCGCTCGTCGATCCCGTGATCGCCCAGGCCGATGGGGCGATCGAGGTCGAGGGCCGGCTCGACGACACGTCGATGCGCGCACGCTGGACCGCCAGACGCATCGCCGGCGACGTCTGGGAGTTCGGTCTCGTGTTGCGCAATGCGGGCGAGGATCCGGTCCGCGTCACCCGCATGGACCCGCTCTCCCTCGCCATGGCCGGCGGCGACTGGCACACGCACTGGTTCCGATCGGCATGGGGCGACGAGTTCCGCGCGGAGCACGGCACGACCCGCCACGACACGGTGCTGGAGGTGCGTTCCGGTCGATCCTCGCACGGGATGGTCCCGTGGCTCGGCCTGGAACGTGAGGCGGACGCTCCCGGGGCCGGGGGCGCCGCGCTCATCGTGGCGCCGGCGTGGAGCGGCAACTGGCACATCCACCTCGGGGCCGGCGGCTTCGTGACCGCCGGGATCTCCCCATGGCAACTCGTCGTCGAGCTCGCGCCCGGCGAGGTCATCACCGCGCCAAGCGTCGTCATCGCGACAGGGTCGGACCTCGACGCCGCCTCGCTGGCCCTGCAGGCCGCCGTTCGCGACCACTGGCTGCCGCGCACGGCGTTCACGGACTCCCTTCCGGTCGAGTGGAACCACTGGTGGCCGTACGAGGATGCCGAAGTCAGCGAGGAGGTCATCGCCGCCAACGCCACGGCAGCGCGCGAGCTTGGCATCCAGATCGTCACGGTCGACGCCGGCTGGTTCGGAGCAGCGGATGCGGCAAGCGACTGGCAGGAGCAGCGCGGGGACTGGGACCTGGTCAACACCGAGCGATTCCCGTCCGGGCTCCCCGCGCTCGGACAGACCATCCGCGACGCCGATGTCCTGCCCGGCTTCTGGATCGAGGCCGAGGCCGTCGGCGCCAGCGCCCGACTGCGCGCCGAGCACCCCGAACTGCTGGCCCGGGCGACCGATGGCCGTCGGCACGACCCTTCGTACCGGACGATGACCGTCTCGCTGGACCCCGACGACCCAACCTTCCTCGGGTATGTCTGCCTCGGTTCGGAGGCCGGTCGCGCGCACGTCCTCGGCTCGATGCACCGCCTCGTCGAGACGACCGGTGCCCGCTGGATCAAGCTCGACTTCAACGTCGACCCCGATGCAGGCTGCACCCGAACGGACCATGGGCACGGTGCGGGCGACGGCCTCCTTCGGCACTACGAGGGACTGTATGCGGTCCTCGACGAAGTGCGTCGGCGGCACCCGGAGATCGTGCTCGAGGCGTGCTCGTCGGGCGGCCTGCGCATCGACCTCGGCCTGGCCCGGCATGTGCACGCATTCTTCCTGAGCGACCCCGACTACACGGAGCATCACCTGGCGGTCGCGTGGGGCGCGAGCCGCCTGCTGCCGCCGCTGGGGATCCTGCACTGGTCGTGGTCGCAGTGGAGAGGCGACTACCCACCTTCGCGGGTGGACTGGAGCGGACTCGGGGACGATGCGTTCGACACGATGCTGCGCGCCGCGATGATCCACCGCTTCGGCGTCAGCCTCCGCCTGGCGGAGCTGCGCCCCTCGCTGCGGCGTCGGCTCGCCGAGCACGTCGAACTGTATCGCGAACACGTCGCCCCCCTCGTGCGATCGGGGGTGCTGCTGCCACTGACCCCGCCGCCGGTGCGCGGCGGCGGCGGCGAGCGCGCGCCGGTCGCGCAGCTCATCGCTCCAGCCGTTGACGACGCGGACGGGGACCGCCACCTGGTCGCGGCCTTCGTGCTGCCTGGCGGGACGCGCCCGCAGCGCGTGCGCCCGCAGCGGCTCGAGCCCGGACGCTCGTATCGCGTGACCGACCTCGGGGCCCACACGACGCGCACGACCAGTGCGGCCGATCTCGCCGAGGGCATCCCCCTCGACGGTCCCGATGGCGTGACGTCGTGGCTCATCGCCCTCGACCCCTGACCACCTGACCGCAAACCGAAGGATCCAGATGCACCGTGATCATGAGCTCGTCGAGGCCCGGTTGCGCCGGTTCGTGCGGGATCACCTCGTCCCGGCGATCCACCGCGACGCCCGGCCGCTGGCCGCCAGCGCGTGGCAAGTCCCAGGCGAGCCGGTGCCATTCGCCGATGCCGTCAGGCAGGCGTTCGAGCCGGTGCCCATCGGGTGGCGCTGGGGACGGGCGTGGTCGACCACCTGGTTCCGCGTGACCGGCGAGGTGCCCGAGGCATGGCGTGCCGGCCCGCCGCCCGGGACGCGCGTCGAGATCCTCGTGGACTTCGGGTACAACCGCTCCCGATCGGGCTTCCAGGCGGAGGGACTGGCCTATCGGCCCGATGGGCGGCCCATCAAGGCCATCGCACCACGCAACAGCTACCTGCCCTGGGGGGCGGAAGCCGGACCGCTCGTGGACCTGCTCATCGAGGCCGCTGCCAACCCGGATGTCGCGGGCGAGTATTCGTTCGAGCCGACCCGCTTCGGGACCTGGGAGACCGCGCCCGAGGAACCGCTGTACGCGCTTTGCCAGCTGGAGATCGCGCTGCTCGACGAGACCGTCTGGGAGCTCACCCAGGACGTGTGGACGTTGCAGGGCCTGATGGAGCAGCTGCCTGACGGGTCGACCCGGCGCCACACGATCCTGCGGGCGCTCGAGGACATGCTCGATCGGGTCGAACCGCAGGACGTGTCGGCGACGGCGGCGGCGGGCCGCGGAGCCCTCGCCGCGGCGTTGGCGGCGCCAGCCAGCGCGAGCGCCCATCGGGTCGTCGCGGCCGGGCACGCGCACATCGACTCGGCGTGGCTATGGCCGCTCCGCGAGACCGTCCGCAAGTGCGCCCGGACGTTCACCAACGTGTTGTCGCTCATGGACGACCACCCCGACTTCGTCTTCGCGTGTTCGTCCGCGCAGCAGTTCCTGTGGATGAAGGAGCACCATCCGGCGATCTACGCTCGGATCCGCGAGATGGTCGCGGCCGGTCGGTTCGTCCCGGTCGGCGGCATGTGGGTCGAGAGCGACACCAACATGCCCGGCTCCGAGGCGATGGCCCGCCAGTTCATCGCTGGCAAGCGATTCTTCCTCGAGGAGTTCGGGGTCGAGTGCGAGGAGGCCTGGCTGCCGGACTCGTTCGGGTACTCGGCCGCCTTGCCGCAGATCGTCCTCGCGGCTGGCGAGCGCTGGTTCCTGACCCAGAAGATCTCGTGGAACGACACCGACCGGCTGCCGCACCACACGTTCTGGTGGGAGGGGATCGACGGAAGTCGGGTGTTCACCCACTTCCCGCCGGTCGACACGTACATCGCGGAACTCAGTGGGGCCGAGCTCGCGCGGGCCGAGCGCACCTTCAGCGAGAAGGGCCGAGCAAGCGTGTCGCTCGTCCCGTTCGGCTGGGGAGACGGGGGCGGCGGGCCGACCCGCGAGATGATCGCAGCGGCTCATCGCACGGCGGACCTCGAGGGCTCGCCTCGGGTCCGGATGGCGACTCCGCGCGCGTTCTTCCTCGAGGCCGAAGCGGAGTACCCCGATGCCCCGGTCTGGTCCGGAGAGATGTACCTCGAGCTCCACCGCGGGGTGTTCACGTCCCAGCTGCGCACGAAGCAGGGCAACCGTCGCAATGAGGCGCTGCTCCGTGAGGCGGAGCTGTGGGCCGCGACGGCCGCGCTCCGGACCGGCCTGCCATACCCGCGCGCCGAGTTGGAGGACGCCTGGCGGACGGTTCTCCTGCTCCAGTTCCACGACATCCTGCCCGGGTCCTCGATCGCCTGGGTGCATCGCGAGGCGGAGCGACGCCATGCCGACGTCAGCGCTGCGCTCGGTGCGCTGATCGAGCGCAGCCTCGCAGCGCTCGTCGGCGCTGTGGGCCAGACCGGAGGCGGCGCCGCACCCGGGCTCGTCGCCAACGCATCGCCGTTCGCGCGCGACGGCGTCCCGGCGCTGGCTGTCGGCCACGCCGTCGGCGCTGCGGCCCCGGTCGCCTGCGACGCGACCGCTGCGGGCGAGGTGCTGGACAACGGCATCATCCGCGCGGTCGTCGATGCCCGGGGCCACCTGGTGTCGCTACGGTCGCATGCGGACGGCCGCGAGGCGATCCCGCCGGATCAGCCCGCCAGCGTCCTGCGCCTGCATCGCGACATGCCGAGCCGCTGGGACGCGTGGGATCTCGATGCGCACTATCGGCGCACGGTCACCGAGCTGCTCGATGTCGACGAGCGCCGGGTCGAGCCGTCGCCGATGGCTGCGACGGTCGTGACGGTGCGCCGCGTCGGCGACTCGACCATCGAGCAGCGCCTGACGCTGCGGGCGGGTGCCGTCGCCCTGGACATCGAGCTGCGGGTCGACTGGCGCGAGCGTGAGCGGATCCTCAAGCTGGCCTTCCCGCTGGACGTGCATGCGGACCGGATCGCCGCCGAGACCCAGTTCGGCCATGTCTCCCGCCCGACCCACGTCAACACGAGCTGGGACGCCGCCCGATTCGAGGCGTGCCAACACCGATTCGTGCACATCGCGGAGACGGGGTTCGGCGTCGCCATCGCCAACGACTCGACGTACGGATATGACGTCGACCGCACCACACGAGCGGACCGCGGGACGACGACGACGGTGCGCTTCTCGCTGCTGCGATCTCCACGGTTCCCGGATCCGGACAGCGACCAGGGCGTCCACGTGCTGCGCTTCCGCGTCCAGCCCGGCGCGTCCATCGGTGATGCCGTGGCCCTGGGTTACGACCTCGCGATCCCTTTGCGGACCATCCGGGCCGCGGCCCCCCTGCCGCCCATCGTCACCTCGAGCGATCCGGCGGTCGTCGTCGAGACGGTCAAGCTAGCCGAGGACGCCAGCGGCGACCTCGTCGTGCGGCTGTACGAGTCGCTCGGTGGCCGTGCGAGCACGACCATCGCCTTCGATGGCACGGCGGCGCGGATCGAGTGCACGGACCTCCTGGAGCGAGCGCTGCCGGGGATGCCGACGGGGGAGGGGGCGGCCATCACGCTGCCGTTCCGACCATTCCAGCTGCGTACTGTGCGATTCCGCGGAGCGAGCGCGCGATGACCGCCTCCCCGGGCGCCAGGCCCGGCAGCCGATCCTCGGTGCCCGTGCGCCCCCTGGCCCCGCAGCCCCTCGATGATCCCGGGCCGGGGGTCGGGAACCTGCCGCCTGTCGCGACCGTCGCGACCGACGCGCGTGTGATCGACCTCTCCGGGCCGTGGCGCTTCCGATGGTGGCCGACGACCGCGGCGGCGCCCGCCGACGTGGGCGACCCCGCGTTCGACGACGCCGGTTGGGGGTCGATCGCGGTGCCGTCGAGCTTCGTGATGCCGGTACACGACGCCACCGTGGCCGGGCCGCACGGCACGCCCGCCTACACCAACGTGCGCTACCCCTTCCCCGTCGATCCGCCGTTCCCGCCGGACGCGAACCCGGTCGGCGACCACCGCCTGCGCTTCGTCGTCGATGCTCCACCGCAGCGGGCTGTCCTGCGCTTCGACGGCGTGGAGGGCGCCGCCGACGTCTGGCTCAACGGCGTGCTGCTCGGCTCGACGCGAGGCAGTCGGCTGCCGACCGACTTCGACGTGAGCGGCCTGCTGGTGGGGGCGCCCGCCGACAACGTGCTCGTGGTACGCGTCCACCAGTTCAGCGCGGCGTCGTACCTGGAGGACCAGGATTGCTGGTGGCTGCCGGGCATCATCCGCGCTGTCACGCTCCGGGAGCGGCCCGTCGATGGCGTCGAGGACGTGCACGTGACAGCCGCGTGGGAGGACGGCGCGGCCACGCTCCTGGTGGACGTCGAGACATCGGCGAGCGATGTGCGCATCGAGGTCATCGAGCTGGGCCTGGCGGTGCCCAGGGGCCGGACCGTGTCGGTCCCCGACGCGCGACCGTGGTCAGCCGAGGACCCGAATCGATACACGCTCCGAGTCGCGGCCGGCGGGGAGACCGTCGAGACCGTCATCGGGTTCCGTTCGGTCGCGATCGAGGACGGCGTCTTCACCGTGAACGGGGCACCCGTGCAGTTTCGCGGTGTCAACCGCCACGAGCATCACCCGGCACTTGGTCGGAACGTGCCGCGGGCGGTCGTCGAGGCTGAGCTCCGGTTGATGAAGCGCAGCAACATCAATGCCATCCGGACGTCGCACTACCCGCCGGATCCGCTCCTCCTTGACCTTGCCGACGAGCTCGGCCTGTGGGTCGTCGACGAGTGTGACTTCGAGACCCATGGGTTCGGGGAGGTCGGCTGGCGCGACAACCCCACCGACGATCCTCGCTGGGAGGCGGCCCTCCGTGACCGGGTCGCGCGGATGGTCGAGCGGGACCGCAACCACCCGTGCATCGTCCTGTGGTCGCTCGGCAACGAGGCGGGCGCGGGCCGCAACCTGGCGGCCATGGCCGACGAGATCCGGTCCCGTGACCGGACGCGGCCACTGCACTACGAGGGTGACCAGTCGAGCGCCGAGGTCGATGTCTGGTCGCGCATGTACGCCACGCATGCCGAGGTAGCGGCGATCGGCCGCGGCGAAGAGCCGCCCCTCAGCGACCCGTCGCTCGATGCCCGCCGTCGCTCGATGCCCTTCGTCCTATGCGAGTACGCCCACGCCATGGGCACGGGACCGGGCGGCCTGACCGAGTACCAGCGCCTGTTCGATGCTCACCCGCGCCTGATGGGCGGCTTCGTCTGGGAGTGGCTGGAGCACGGGATCGAGGTCGAGCGCGACGGGCAGCAGGTGACCCTGTACGGCGGCGACTTCGGGGAGCCGCTGCATGACGGCAACTTCGTCATCGACGGCCTGGTCGCGGCCGACCGGACGCCGCGGGCACAGTTGGGCGACCTGGCGGCGGTCTTCTCGCCCGTTGCGCTGGAGGTCGAGCGGACCGCTCTGCACGTGCGATCCCGCCTCGACCACGTCGACACGTCCCGCTATGGCCTGCGCTGGCGCGTGGACGCCGCTGGCGGACCGGTGGCCTCGGGGGCCATCGATATGCCGCTGGTGCCGCCAGGCGCCAGGGCCGACATCCCGCTGCCCGCTGACCTGCTCTCGCACCTCGAGGTCGCCGGGCGGGTCGCGACCATCGAAGCGGTCGAGGTCCAGGATCGGCCATGGGCGCCGGCCGGGACCGTCGTCGCCAGCGCCCGGACGACCACCATCGACGCGGCGACACCTCTGCGAGCACTGCGACGGGCGTCCGTCGCCGAGCCCGCACCGATCGGCCTCGACGGCCTGGTGCTGGACCGGGCGACCGGCGCCGTGCGGTCGATCGGCGGCCTGCCGATCGACGATTGGCGGATCGAGCTCTGGCGCGCCCCGTCCGACAACGACCGGAGCGTGGCCTGGGATGAGCCCGACCAGCCCAGCTACGCGGACCGATGGGCGGCCCTCGGCCTCGACCGCCTGGTCGCGCGCCTGTCGGCCTCCGAGCGGACCGGCGACCGGGTGACCGTGGCGACCCGTATCGGCGCAGCCGGTGTGGATGCGGCGGTCGACGCCACCTGGACGTGGACGGCCGAGCCTGGCGGCCTGCGTCTCAAGCTGGACGTCGTGCCGAACGACCGCTGGCCCGCGGCATGGTCGTCGCACTGGGCGCGGGTCGGTCTGTCGTTCGCCCTTTCCGGCAGGCTGTCGACCGTGGAGTGGTTCGGTCGCGGGCCGGGTCCGGCCTATCCGGACACTGGTCAGGCCGCCGGTCTCGGCTGGTTCGCGGGTTCGGTCGAGGCGCTCCAGGAGCGGACCGTCCGTCCCCAGGAATCCGGCGCCCGGGCCGGTGTGCGTTGGGCGCGACTGGCCACGTCGGACGGTGCCGAGGCGCTCGAGATCGGGGCCGGTAGCGGCGTCGCGCTGACCGTCCGCCCGTGGTCCACCGAGGGCCTTGCGGCGGTCGACCACGACCACCTGCTGACCGGGGACGGTATGACCCACGTCGTGCTCGACCTTGCGCAGGCAGGCGTCGGCACGGCGGCGTGCGGTCCGGGCCCGTTGCCCGACTACCTCCTGCGGGCTCGCACCACCGGCGGCAGCCTGCTGTTCAGTCCCACCCACGCAGCCAAGGGGAGTCAATGACCGAACCGACCACCATCGACACCGGCGTCGACGACATCGTCGTCCGGCTGCACCCGACCGAGCGGCGCACGTTCGACTGGTTCATCGACTGCAACATGGCGACAGCCTGGATCGGCGACCGCTTCCGGATCTTCCCGGGCAAGTACGGTGAGGATCCCCTGTGGGGCGCGGCAGCAGAGCTCGGCTACGCGGACGGGGCGACCGTCGCGGAGGCGTTCGCCCGACCATCCACGGCGTTCACCCGGCCGGTCATGCCCCCGAACGTGCCGCCCGGCACGACCGGTCTGCACGGTGCCGTGTGGTTCGAGACCATCTACCAGGACCCCGCCGACCCGAGCGGTCGGACCCTGCGCGCCCTGTACCACAACGAGAACTACCCGGAGACCCTGCCGTACGACTCAGCGACCGGCGAGGGCTACCGAGACGAGGCGTGGCCGCCGGGGCTCGGTGGCGACGACACGGTCCAGGCCGTGCCGCGCATCGGCATCATGCGCTCGACCGACGGCGGCCAGAGCTGGGAGGACCGCGGGATCCTGCTCGAGGACCGCGACGAGCGCATGATCCGCCTGCCGGTGAACCGCAACTATTGCTTCCCGGGTGGCGTGGGCGACCCGAGCGCGGTCGCGGACGGCGACCACCTGTATGTCTTCTTCGGCGAGTACGCCTACCCGACCGCGTGGAGCGCCGCGTCCTGGGACCGCGATATCGAGGCCGCCGCGCAGTGCATCAGCGTGGCCCGCGTGCCGCTCGGCGCCCTTGACGCGCCGACCGGCGCAGCCCGGCGCTGGGACGGCGCCGCCTTCGCCGCCCCATGGGACGACCCGGGTGCGCCGATCGCCAGCCTGCGCATCCCCCGTGCAGACGGCGGCGGCGCCGTGTCGCAGGGCGACGAGCTGTACTACTGGGGCCCGTCGGTCAGCTGGAACGAGGACCTCGAGGTCTGGGTCATGCTCATTGGCCGCGTCGACGGGCCATTCTGGGCGGGCGACAGCCTGTACCTCTCCATCAACCCGCACCGCCACCTAGGCGAGAGCGACAACAGTCAGCGGTGGTCCACCCCGGTGCGGATCATCCACCGCCCGGGCCACAAGCTCTGGTATCCCTCTCTGCAGCCGACCGACAGCCCCGAGGACCTCGCCGCGAAACGTACGTGCCTGCGCCTCGGCCGCGAAGCGCGCCTGTTCTTCAAGGACGGCAGCGGCACCGATGGCGCGTACGAGCATATCTACATCAGCGACTACCGCGTCGAGTTCATCCGCGGAGGTGGGCGATGACCGGTGTTCGAACGGCCGTCGTAACGGGCGGTGCCAGCGGGATCGGTGCAGCGACGGCGGCGCGATTGCGCCGCGACGGCGTCCGCACCGTCACCCTCGACCGAGCACCTGGCGCCGACCACGTGATCGACGTGACGGACGAGGCGGCGCTCGTCGCGGTCGCCCGCGTGCTCGGGCCGGTCGACATCCTCGTGAACTCGGCCGGCATCGTGGGCCCCAACAAACCGCTCCTCGAGACGACGGCGGCCGAGTGGGAGCTGACGTTCGCCGTGAACGTGCTGGGCACGGTCGCCACGATGCGGGCGTTCATCCCCGGCATGGTCGAGCGCGGCTGGGGACGCGTCGTCAACCTGGCGAGCATGGCCGGCAAGGACGGTAATCCCAACCTGTCCGCCTACAGCGCGACGAAGGGCGCCGTGATCGCCCTCACGAAATCTGCCGGAAAGGAGCTGGCCACGACCGGCGTCCTCGTCAACGCCGTCGCGCCGGCGGTCATCGCGACGCCGCTCAACGACGCCACCGCACCAGAGGTGCTCGCCCACATCACGAGCCTCATCCCGATGCGGCGGATCGGCCGTCCCGACGAGGTCGCCGAGCTGATCGCCTGGCTGTGCTCCGAGCAGGTCACCTTCTCGACCGGCGCGGTCTACGACATCAGCGGTGGACGCGCGACGTACTGAACGGCCTGCGTCGGGCAGCGTCGACGACGAACCGATCATTCGATGTAAGCCGCGTTCGGCTCGGGTGCTTGCCGATGAGTCGCAGCGCGGGGACGGAGATGGAATGCAGCTCATACGCCTCGAGGCCGCCAGCCCGGAGCGGCCCGTCGTCCGCGTTGACGACACCCATGACCTCGACGTCTCCGACGTCGACCGGCGACCTCGTCTGGCCCTGCAGCTATACACGGTCAGGGACGCCTTGGCGGAGGACGTACCGACGACCCTGCGCCGCGTGTCCGAGCTCGGCCTCAGGACCGTCGAGCCCTTCGATCTCGTCGCGGCCGTCGATCGGCTCCTCGAGCCGATGGCCGAGCTCGGCCTCACTGCCCCGACGAGCCACGTGTCCTTCATCGACGGCGACCTCGACGCGGCCATCGACGCGGCCGCCCGCCTCGGTGTGCGGACCATCATCGACCCGTACGTGCCGGAGGAGCGCTGGACGACGCGTTCGGACATCACGGCGATCGCGGCCGCGCTCAACGACGCCGCTCTCCGCGCCGCCGACCGGGGCATCGCCGTCGGTTACCACAACCATTGGTGGGAACTCGAGACGCGCATCGACGGCACCGTCGCCCTCGAGATCCTCGCCGACCACCTCGACGACGCCATCGTGCTTGAACTCGACACGTACTGGTGCGCGGTCGGAGGTGGGGACCCGGTGGCGCTTCTTGGCCGCCTCGGCGAGCGGATCGTGGCCTTGCACGTGAAGGACGGGCCGATCTCGCGGGACATCAAGGCCCAGCAGCCCGCGGGCTCGGGCCGGATGCCTATCGCCGAGATCCTGGCGGCCGCGCCCCAGGCCCGTCCGATCCTCGAATTCGACGCCTACGCCGGCGACCTGTTCGAGGGGATCGGTCGAGGCATCGCCTTCATGCGCCAGCACGGAGCAACACCGTGACCGGTCCCGTCGGCGTCGGCCTGATCGGCGCCGGCGTCATCAGCAACGAGTATCTCGAGAACCTCACCCGCGCCCCCGACGTGCGGGTCGTCATGGTCGCGGACCAGGATCCAGCGCGTGCCGCCGCCCAGGCAGCGGCCTATGGCGTCCAAGCCTCCGGGCCGCCTCGGGACGTGCTTGCGCGCGATGACATCGAGATCGTCGTCAACCTCACCACGCCGGCCGCGCACGTCCCCGTCTCGCTCGACGCGCTCGCGGCCGGCAAGCACGTGTGGAGCGAGAAGCCCTTCGCCCTCGACCGCGCCAGTGGCGCGCAGCTGATCGCCGAGGCGCATCGTGCAGGCTTGCGTATGGCGTGCGCGCCCGACACGGTGCTCGGGGCCGGGATCCAGACCGGGCGCCGCGTCCTCGAGTCCGGCGTCATCGGCGAGCCGCTCACAGCCCTCACGCAGTTCGAGGTACCTGGGCCCGAGAGCTGGCATCCGAACGCGGACTTCCTGTACGCGCGCGGCGGCGGCCCGCTGTTCGACATGGGCCCCTACTACCTCTCGACGCTCGTCCAGCTGCTCGGTCCCGTGACGGGGGTCGTCGCCCGGGCATCGACCGCACGCACGAACCGCCGCATCGGCTCCGGACCGCGCGCCGGTGAGCGCTTCCCCGTGGAGGTGCCGAC
>JANOTJ010000510.1:0-8071 GCA_031416295.1 Chloroflexota bacterium | reverse complement strand
CGGCGCTGACCGTCCACGATGTCGACCGATCGATGACCACGAGGTCCGCGGGCGCGCCCTCGACGAGCCCGACGGCAGCCCCACGACGCGAGCGCGAGCCGAGGAGCGCCGCCGGACCGGTCGTCAGCGCCTCGATGGCCCGGGCGAGCGACAGCTGGCCGGCCCCGACCGCCGCGAGCACCAGCCCGATCGCGGTCTCGATGCCGCTGATCCCGTTCGCCGCCTGGCCGAATTCGACCGCCTTGTCCACCTCGGTGTGCGGCGCGTGGTCGGTGGCGATCGCATCGGCCGTGCCGTTGCGTAGCGCGGCCAGGCAGGCCATCGCGTCCTCGGCGCAGCGCAGTGGCGGGTTGACCCGGACCGACGTCGCGTAGGGCGCGGCCACGAGCGCCCCGTCGGCCCACGGATCACGGGCGGATCCGTGCTCGTCCACGGCCTCCCAGGCGAACCGTCGCGCGCCCGCCACCCACTCGTCGGTGAGGGCCAGGTGATGGGGCGTGACGTCGCAGGTGACAGGCAGGCCACGCATCTTGGCCAGGCGGATGAGGTCGAGGGCCTCGCCCGTCGAGACGTGGGTCAGGTGGAGTCGAGCGCCGGGCACGTCAGGCACGACGTCGGCGAGCATCGCCAGGGCGCGGGCCACGGCCGTGAACTCGGCGGCGACCGGCCAGCCACGCAACCCGAGGATCGTGGCGACCACCCCGTCACCCATCTCCGCGCCATCGGTCAGGTCCGCGTCCTCAGCGTGTTCGACGATCGGCAGCCCGAGCGCACCCGCATAGGCGAGCGCGTTGCGCAGGATCGTGGCCGAGCGCACGGGCGAGCCATCGTCGCTGAACCCTATGACACCGGCATCGGCCAGCTCACCGAGCGCGGCCAGCGTCTCCCCTGCCCGGCCCACGGTGACCGCGCCGTGCGCCAGCAGTTCGACCGGCGACCCGGAGGCGGCCGCGGCGCCCCGGATGCGAGCGAGGACGGACGGCTCATCGAGCGCGGGGGTCGTGTTGGGCATCGCGCAGACCGTGGTGAAGCCCCCGTGCGCGGCCGCCGCCAGCCCGGAAGCCACCGTCTCGGCGTCCTCGTTGCCAGGTTCCCGCAGGTGGGTGTGGAGATCGATGAAGCCCGGGACGATGATGACGCCGCGGTCATCGATGCCGTCGGCGTCCGCTCCCTCCAGCCAGGTGACGGCCTCCAGGATCCCGTCGCTGACGACGATCTCGCCCGGGCCCTCGCGGCCGGACGCGGGATCCACGAGCCAGGCGCGAGGGATGCCGGCCAGACCGCTCATGCGCGCGGCACTCCGGCCAGCAGGTAGAGCAGGGCCATCCGGATCGCGACGCCGTTCGTGACCTGGTCGGTGATCACCGACTGCGCGCCGGATGCCACGTCCGCGGCGATCTCCACCCCTTCGTTCATCGGCCCCGGGTGCATGACGAGGGCGCCGGGCTTCGCGAGCGCCAGCCGCGCGGCGGTCAGCCCGTAGCGCGCCGCGTACTCGCGCAGCGACGGCAACAGCCCGGACGCCATCCGCTCGCGCTGGATGCGCAGGGCCATGACCACATCGGCGTCCCGCAACGCAGCGGACACATCCGAGGTCACCGTGAACCGCCGACCTGCGGCCGCGCCCCGGCCCGCCCACGCCTCGAAGCCACGCAGGAGCGTCGCTGGGCCGCACAACCACAGGTCCGCGCCGGCCGCGGTCAGGCTCCAGATGTTGGATCGGGCCACGCGCGAGTGCAGCACGTCGCCGAGGATCACGACCTTGCGCCCCGCCACGGACCCGCCCGGCAACCGGCCGCGCATCGTGTACAGGTCCAGGAGTGCCTGGGTCGGGTGGGCGTGCCAGCCGTCGCCGGCGTTGAGCACGCTGCCCCCGAACGTTTCGGCGGCGAGGTACGGCGCGCCGCTCACCGCGTGGCGGATGACCAGCATCTGGGCGCCGAGGGCCTCCACGGTCCGGACGGTGTCCACGAGCGACTCGCCCTTGGCGACGCTGGAGGTGGGCGCCGCGATGTTGGTCACGTCGGCACTGAGGTTCTTCGCTGCGACCTCGAAGCTGACCCGGGTCCGGGTGGACGCCTCGTAGAACAGGATGGTCACGTTCCGGCCGCGCAACGCCGGGACCTTGGCGATCGGCCGGGTAAGGACCTCGCGCATGGCGTCCGCGGTGCGCATCACGAGGTCAAGGTCCGCGGCGGACAGGCCGTCCACGTCCAGGAGGTGGCGATGACGCCAGCCGACCGAGTGCGCCTCCGGCGCGACATCGACCGACGGGACGACGGAGGGAACGCTGACCTCGGCCGACGCATCGGCCGTGCCGGCCGTGACGACCGTGCCAGCGAGGTCGGTCACGCGACGGGCTCGCCTGCCCGTGTCGGCGTCGCGGCGTCGACGACCCGCTCGATCTCCACGCCGTCCTCACCGTCCGTCTCCTCGAGGTGGACCCTGACCTGCTCCTCGCGCGACGTTGGCACGTTCTTGCCGACATGGTCGGCGCGGATGGGCAACTCGCGATGGCCGCGGTCCACGAGCACGGCCAGGCGGATCGCCTGCGGTCGCCCGAAGTCCACGAGGGCGTCCATGGCCGCCCGGATCGTCCGGCCCGTGTACAGGACGTCGTCCACGAGGATGATCGTGCGCCCATCGATGCCGGTCGGCAGCTCCGTGCCTTTGACCACCGGCTGCTGGGCGACCATCGACAGGTCGTCTCGATAGAAGGTGATGTCTAGCGCCCCGACCGGGATGTCCACGCCTTCGTTCTCAAGGATCGAGGCGGCGATCCGACGCGCGAGCGGCACGCCGCGACGCTGGATGCCGATGAGGATCAGGCCGTCAGTGCCGGCCTGCTTCTCGACGATCTCGTGGGAGAGGCGGATGGTCGCTCGACGGATCTCGTCGGCGGTCATGATCCGGCGTCCGGTCATCGATCCTTCCCGGCCTCACAGGGCCTCACGGGCGACCTCACGGGGCCGCGGCCGAAGGGTTCGCCGGAAGGATACCGCGCGCAGCCCTGGGACCGTCAGTACACGGACACCGTGACGTTCACGATGCCGCTCCACGACGGGCAGCCGCAGATCGCGAAGAAGTCGGGGCGGTACAGGTCCACGATCCGCGACGGCTTCACGGGACCGTAGTCCGTCACCACCCGCTCGATGCAGCCCCCAGGGCCGCAGATGACGACGATCGTGCCGCGCGGCAGGCGCATGGCCGTGGAGCCGGCGTCGTAGAAGGTCGCTTCGCCGGTCAGCGTGTAGCGGGGCGGCTTGCGCTGTTCCGTCGCCGCAGCGTCGGGCTGATCCGATCCGACTCGGGCGTCAGGTCCTGCCGGCAGCTCGGCGCCGGGCTCGACCAAGGTCGCGCCGCGATCGAGGGCGCCGCTCGAACCGGATGCTGCGTCCAGCCCGACGATCGCCATCGGAGTGGCGTCGCCGAACGCTGGGACCGGGTACGGCTGGAACGCGCCCGCCGGGAGTGGCTCGGGCACGCTCGGGGCGTGGGAGCCGGCCAATCCGGGCAAGGCGACCAGGGCGAGGGCGGCAGTGAGCACCGACCCTACGACCAACCTGTTGGGTCGCACGAGGTCCGGAGGATACGACGCCGGACGGCCGGTTGTACAGGTTGGCTCAGCGGACGACGACGATCCCCGCACCGGGGGCCGATTCGGCCGTGCCGACATCGCGGCCGACCCAGGCGGCGACGTGGATCTGGCTGCCTTCGCCGTTCACGCCCTCAGGCCCGACCCAGGCCAGGCGCCCCAAGCCGATGGAGAAACCGGCCAGGGCCGGTTCTTCGGTCGGCGCATCGGCCGGCTGATCCAGGAGGCCTGACGTCGGGTCCACGCGAAACAGGGTCAGGCGGCCGACATCGCTCTCGAGCGATTCGGCGATCCACACGGCGACCCACTCGCCGGTCTCATCCCAGCGGATGTCCAGGTCGGCGATCGGACCCTCGATCAGGACCTGCCCGGCAGTCGCGCCAGGATCCGGGCTCGCTGACGGGTCGGGCGCGGGGGTCGGCGGCCAGGCCAGGAGTTCGAGCCGACCATCGGATGGCCGCCACATGGCGCCCGCGGCGTCGAAGGCGACACTCCCGACCCAGGCGACAGCGCGAACCCCGGACGGATCGACCGCCGGGCGCCACAGCGCGCCTTCGATGGCGGTCTCCGTGCCCGACACCGGATCGATGGTCAGTGACAGGGCGGCGGCGCCATCCACGGCGGTGGCATCAACGGGCCGGCTGACGATCACCGAGCCCGCGGACCACGAGGCGAAGGTCGAGGCACCGTCCTCGGTCAGGGCCACGGCGGCCTGGTCACCGATCCGCCAGGTGAAGACGTCCGGACCGCCCGATCCATCGCGCGGCCGGGCCGTGAACGCGAACCACGTGCCATCGGGCGAGAAGGACGCGGATTCGCCGACTACCAGAATGTCACTGGCGATGGCCAGGCTGGCAGCCACGGTCGGCTCGGGCGTGACGATGGGCTGGGGCGTGGGCGATACCGTCGGCTCGTCGGTGGGCGTCGCGTCGGGGGTCGGGGTCGGGGTCGCGGGATCCGGTGTTGGGATCGGAGCGGTCGGCGTCGCAGTCGGCTCGTCAGTGGGCGTCGGCGTCGGGGTCGGGGTCGGGGTCGCGCCGGGCTCGGGCGTCGGCCGCGGTCCGCCGCCGCGTTCCCGGTCCGGCAAGGAGACGACGAAGATCCGGTCGCCGCCCGTGCCGTCGTCGGTCACGACCACGGCCCGATCATCCACCGGTGACCCGATGATGGACCTGGGCGCGATGGTCAGGTCGAAATGCTGCTCGGCGGCCTCGTCGAGCGACGCGCAGCCCGACTCGCCCCGGGTCGGGCAGACTTGGCCGATGGGCGCGTTGGTGAACGCCAGAACGCCTCCCGCCGAACGGCGGATCCAGGCGACGTCGCCGGCGTTGGCCAGCAACGGGGTCGGTTCGGGAGCCGTGCTCGGAGGGACATCGGACGGTGCGGGCCCGGACGCGACGGCGACCGGGCCGGACGGCGCCGGACCGCCGTCGTCGAGGAAGGCAACCGACTGCTCGTCGGCGAGGAGGCCCGTCGACACGGCACCGACCACGACGACGATCGCAGCAACGGCCACTCCGGACAGGGCAGTCAGCGGCCAGCCGACTGAAGGCCGACGGGCGCCGGCGGGGCGGGCACTGCGAGGGCGCGCTTCGCGCTCGATGGCGGCCGAAGTCCGTGCCCACAGGTCTCGCGGCGGCTCTGGAGCGGTGTCGAGCAGCCCGCGCAGCGCGAGGCGGTCCGCGTCGTAGGAGGCGGCGATGGCCGAACACTCGGCGCAGCCCGCGAGATGGTCGTCCAGCCACGAGGCCTCGGCGAGCCCGAGCGGGCCATCGAGCCGTTCGGCGGCACGGGCCCGGGCGCGGGCGTGCGCGGTCGGCCAGTGGTCGGGTCGACGACGGATCCGCCCGAAGCGGCTCATCGCCCGGGCCTCGTCATGCGTCGCGGATCTGCGCCCGCGTCGTGCGCATCGGCGGCGGCGTCGGCGGCCGCGTCAGATGCCCGTTCCGAGGCCAGCGCCTGGCGCAGGCTCTCCCGGCCCCGGGTCAGGAGCGCCCGGGCGGCGACGTGACTGACCCCCAGCGCCGCGGCCAGTTCCAGGCCCGTGAGGTCATGCAACTCGGCGAGCAGGAGGGCCGCTCGCTGGCGCTCGGGGATCCTGGCCAGGGCCCGCTGCAAGTCGCCCGACAGCCGCGTATCCATGACCAGGTGCTCGGCCGACGGCGCGGCGCCGTGTGACTCGCCGGTCCACGGCAGGAAGCGGACGATCTTGCGCCGGCGGATCTCGTCGAGGGCCACCCGATGGGCGATCTGGTACAGCCAGGCGCGGGCGTTCTCGGGCTTCTGTAGCGCATCGTAGTTCTTGTATGCCTTGACGAACGTGTCCTGGGTCATGTCTGCGGCGACCTCCGTGTCGCGCATCATTCGCAGGAGGTACGCGAAGATCTCGTTCTTGTGCTTGGCGAACACGCCCTCCACGAAGGCGGCGGCCTCGTCGCGATCCCAGGTGGAACTCATCGGGCGCGCCCGGCGCAGATCGGTCGCGGCGACGCGGCCGAAGGGATCGCGCAGGTTGGTGACGGACGGTGCGATGGCCACGCAGGCTCCGAGCGGATGACGATCACGAGGGCACGCCCGATCGGGCACGCGCTCGTCGGCTCAGAGACGACGCACCACCCCCCTGTGTGACGGCCCATCCCGGCGAGCACGGCCTGACTCAACCCGTGCCACTCCCCGCGGCACTCCCCGAGGTCTCGGCACGTCCCAGCAGCTCCTCGACCGCTTCCTCGGGTGAGACGGGATTGACCGGCAGGCCCGTCCCGAGCTCGAGACCGGCGATGTCGCGCAACCTTGGGTGGATCTCCCAGTGCCAGTGGTAGGTGGCATCCACCTGTTCGCGCAACGGGGCTGTGTGCAGGACGAGGTTGTAGGGCGGGCCGTCCAGGCTCACGGCCAGCCGGCCCAGGACCTGGCGCAGGGCCTCGGACGTGGCCTTGATGTCACGGCCATCGGCCCGCGCGAAGTCGGCGTCATGTCGTCGTGGCACGATCCAGACCTCGAAGGCCGAGCGCGAGGCGAACGGCGCGAACGCGACGCTATCGGCATCCTCCCAGACCATCCGATCGCCACGTCGCGTCTCGTCCCGGACCAGGCGGCAGAACGGGCACTCCCCCTCGCGGATCACGAAGCGGGCCGCACCGCCCAGTTCCTCGCCGATGCGATGCGGGATCTGGGGCAGATCGTACAGGTCGAGGCACAGGTGGTTGGTCCGGGCGCCGGCCTGGGCGCCCCAGTTCTGGACCACGATCAGGTACTCGGTCTGGCCGATCGCGCGCGCCTCCGCGAGGGCGTCGCGGGCGCCGGTCACGAGGCCCTCGATGACCTCCGTGCCGACGGCGTGCAGCGGCCGATGCTCGCCGGGCGGCGCGACGACCGTGCGCCAGCTACCCGTCGAGCGAGCCTGGGCCATGGACATCTGGGCCAGGCCGTGGTCGCGATCGAGCTCGCGCGCCTGGTCCTCGGTACCCACGACGTGGAAGGCGAAGTCCTTGAGCACGCGCGTCCGCACACCGTCACCGGCCGGCGTGGTGCAGTTGGCGCAGCCGAACAGGTGGTCGTCGACGGGCTCCGCCGCCCGCGCGAATCGATCGCGATGGAAGGCGCGGTCCACGATCGTGGCGACCCACCAGCCGGTGATCGGATCCTTGCGCAGTTCGAACAGGCCGCTCGACATGGGTCAGTCCTCGACCACGAGCGGGGCGTCGATGGCGCCCGCGAACGCGCGTGCGAACAGCCAGGCGGCGTCCTCGACCGAGGCGATCGGCCGGCCTGCGTCGCCGCCGGCGCGGCCCCGTTCGCGAGCGATGGAGGTCGAGACGACACCCGGCATCCCGCACGGATCGATGAGCTCGAAGTCGGCGAGGTCCACGTGCACGTTGAGGGCGATCCCGTGGTAGCTCACGCCACGCTCGATGCGCAGGCCGAGGGCGCCGATCTTGCGCGGCGACGGACCGTCCGGGTCGCACCAGCAGCCGGGATGGCCGTCGCGGCGGGCGGCCGTGACCCCGAGGGCAGCGCAGGTCCCGACGAGGGCCGCCTCCAGCGCTCGAACGAACGGCCGCAGGAGCAGGCCGCGCTCGTGCAGGTGCGCGATGGGGTAGGCCACGAGCTGCCCTGGGCCGTGGTAGGTGACTTCGCCGCCGCGCTCGATGTGCTCCACCGCGATGCCCCGCGCGGCGAGCTCGGCCGGACTCGCCAGGACGTGCGCCGGGTCCGAGTTTCGACCCAGGGTCAGGACGGCTGGATGCTCCAGGAGCAGGAGCTGATCGCCGATCTGGTCGTTGGCGCGCTGGTCCACCAGGCGCTTCTGGAGGGCATAAGCCTCGCGGTAGTCGATCCGCCCGAGCCACCTGGCGTGGACGGGAGCCGGGTCGCCGGAACTGGGGTCGGCGAACGCGTGGGCACGGGGATCGATGACAGCGGTGGCCTCCACGCGCGCCACGATAGCAGGGGGTCGCGCTGCGTCCGTCCGGCCCG
>JANOTJ010000509.1:0-1847 GCA_031416295.1 Chloroflexota bacterium | reverse complement strand
CTGGGGTTGGAGAACATCTTGTCGGTGCAGTAGCACTCGACGAGCAGGCCGGAGCGCGTGTCGCTCTCGGAGTTCACCTCGGTGGTGAAGAAGGCGGTGCGGTCGCTGACGCGGGCGGCCTGCTGCATGTTGTGGGTGACGATGATGATCGTGTAGTCGTCTTTGATCTCCTGCATCAGGTCCTCGATGCGCGCGGTGGCGATCGGATCGAGCGCCGAGCACGGCTCGTCCATCAGCACGACCTCGGGATCGTTGGCGATGGCGCGGGCGATGCACAGGCGCTGCTGCTGGCCGCCGGACAACCCGAGACCGGAGGCCTTCAGGCGGTCCTTCACCTCGTCCCAGAGGGCAGCGCGGTGGAGGGCCTTCTCCACGATGTCGTCCATGTTGCCCTTCGCTCCGGCGATCCTCGGACCGTAGGCCACGTTGTCGTAGATGGACTTCGGGAACGGGTTCGGCTTCTGGAACACCATCCCGATGCGGCGCCGCACCTCAACCACGTTCACGTCGCGGTCAAAGAGGTCGACGCCGTGGTAGGTGACGGACCCCTCGACACGCGCCGTCTCGATCAGGTCGTTCATTCGGTTGAAGCAGCGGAGCACGGTGGTCTTGCCGCAGCCGGACGGCCCGATGAAGGCCGTGATCTCCTTCTTGTAGATCGTGACGTTGACATCCCGGACCGCTCGGAACTGGCCGTAGTACACGTTGAGGTCGTCGGCGCGGAAGACGACCTCGCGCGGCGGATCGTCGGCGACGATCGGGATCGGTGTACCGGCGGTCATGTTCACACTCTCGTCCACGGGAAGATCTTCCACCCCGGTCTGCTCGACGGCCATGGTCAGATCCTTCTCTTCTCGAAGCGGTTTCGCAGGAGTATGGCGGCGGCGTTGAACACCAGGACGATCACCAGCAGCACGACGATCGCCGCGGCCGTGTTCGCCTCGAACGCGTCGCCCCGCTCCTTGGTGGTGGCGAAGATGTAGATGGGCAGCGCGGTGAACTTGCCCTGGAGCTGCTCCATCAATCCGCCCGGTACGTTGAGAAGCCCGGTTACGGCACCCACGACGATCAGCGGGGCCGCCTCCCCCAAAGCCCGCATCAGGGCGAGCACGGTCCCCGTGAGGATGCCAGGAGCGGCATACGGGAGTACCAGACCCCGGATGACCTCCCACCTCGTCATACCGATTCCGAACCCACCCTCGCTCAGGCTGACGGGGACGGCTCGAATCGCCTCGGCGGCCGTGATGATCACGATGGGAAGCACGAGCACCGACATCGTGAGCCCGCCAGCGAGGACGGATGTCCCGCCGGTCAACGGCTCGAGCAGCTTGACGAAGATCGACAGCCCGAGCAGGCCGTACACCACGGACGGGACGCCGGCCAGGTTGCGGATGTTGATGTCGATGGCGCGAGTGATGCGACTCTTGGGCGCGTACTGCTCAAGGTAGATCGCGGCGCCGATGCCGATCGGGAACGCCAGCAGGATGACCAGGCCGCCGATCAGGATCGTGCCCTGCAACGCATCCCGAACCCCCGAGCGCGCGGCGGAGCTCGATCGGCTGGCGGAGAGGAAGTCTCCGAGCCCGCCGGTGAGGACAGAGGCGCCCTTCGAGATCACGTCTTCGAGCAGCACGAGCAACACGGCCACCGTGAGAAACAGCGCCAGCATGAGGAGCCCACGGAACGCGGCGCCGGTCACGTCAGTGGTGCGACCACGAAGCTGCTGCGCCGTGGCGCTCTCGGGCCGGACGACAGGCGTCGGGGTGGTGGCGACCACGGTCTCAGTACACCTCTCGGAAGCGACGCACGAAGCGGTCGGCCGCCAGGTTGAGGGTCAGCGTGATCAG
>JANOTJ010000508.1:0-3172 GCA_031416295.1 Chloroflexota bacterium | reverse complement strand
TATCCGTCTTCGTCGCCGCCTGTGGCGGCGGTGGAGCCACCACCGCTCCGGCCACGACCGCGCCAACCACCGCTCCGGCCACGACCGCGCCGACCGACGCTCCCGCGTCCGTCGCGCCGACGGCGGCCCCCGGTGCCGACCCGAAGATCGGCGTCGCCACCGACGTCGGCACCGTCAATGCCCAGACCTTCAACGAGTACACCTACGTCGGTGCCCAGAAGGGCGCCACGGCGGTCGGCGCCGCCGAGCCTCCGGTCGTCGTTCCGACCTCGGACGCGGACTACGGTCCGCTCATCCAGGCCTTCGTCGACCAGGAATTCGACGTCATCGTGGCCACCGGTTTCAACCTCGTCGGCGTGACCGCCGCGGCCGCCAAGGCCAATCCCGACATCTTCTTCATCGGCGTGGACCATGACCCGTGCATCAACGCCGCGGGCGACGTCGATCCCACGTTCCTGGACTGCTCGGGCGACCTCGCAGCGCTGCTCCCGAACTACATCGCGATCAACTACGCCGAGGATCAGGCGGGCTATCTCGCCGGCATCGTCGCCGCGTCCGTGACCGAGGCCGACATCGTCGGCGCGATCGGCGGCGTGTCGCTGTGCGGCCCGTGCATCCGCTATATCCAGGGCTACGAGCTCGGCGCGAAATCGGTCAATCCGGACATCAAGGTCAAGGCAGCCTGGGTCACCGCCAGCGACTTCCGGCTGGGCTTCGCCGACCAGGCCGCGGGCAAGAACTTCGCCCAGCAGTTCATCTCCCAGAACGCCGGCATCGACGTCCTGTTCCAGGTCGCCGGCCTGACCGGCAACGGCGTCATCGACGCCGCCTGCGAGGCCAAGATCAGCGCCATCGGCGTCGACGTCGACCAGCACGAGTCATACCCGGCCTCGCAGGAGTGCATCCTGACGAGTGCCGAGAAGAAGCTGTCCAACTCGGTCTCCCAGTCGATCGTCGCGATCGCCGACGGGACCGCCAAGGGCGGCCGGACGACGTTCAATGCCGCCAACGACGGCATCGGCGCCTCGCCGTTCTACGACGCCGCGAGCAAGCTCGCGGCCGACACCCAGGCGAAGGTCGATGCGGCCTTCGCTGCGATGGTGGCGGGCACCCTCGTGACCTGCCCGGCCGACACCTGCGGGTCGCAGGACGGCCTCGCCGATCTGGGTGACTGACACCCGGTAGCGTTGGAACATCCGAGCGGGCCGGCCGTCGTGGCCGGCCCGCTCGTTATCCCCCAGGGACGGTCGAGGGACGGCTCACGATGACCAGCGACGCCGCACCGGTCCGGGCACCTGCGCTGGAGATGCGCGGGATCACCAAGCGCTACCCAGGGGTCGTCGCCAACGACAGCATCGACCTCGACGTACGCCCCGGCGAGATCCACGCCCTCCTCGGCGAAAACGGCGCCGGCAAGACCACCCTCATGAATGTCCTGTACGGCCTCGCCCGTCCCGACGAGGGCGAGATCCTGCTCGACGGCCAGATCGTGAACCTCAGCGGGCCGTCCGATGCCATCCAGCGTGGCATCAGCATGGTCCACCAGCACTTCATGCTGGTCCCGGTCCTGTCCGTCGCCGAGAACATCGTCCTCGGCGACGAAACCATGTCGGGCCCGATCTTCCTCGACCGCGCGGAGGCATCCCGGCGCATCGTCGAACTCGGTCGCCGATTCGGCTTCGAGGTCGATCCGGACGCAAAGGTCGGATCACTCTCGGTCGGCTGGCAGCAGCGGGTCGAGATCCTCAAGGCCCTCTATCGCGACGCGCGAATCCTCGTCCTCGATGAACCGACGGCCGTCCTCACGCCCCAGGAGACCCAGGAGATCTTCGCCGTCCTGCGCCGCCTCGCGGCCGAAGGCCACAGCATCGTGTTCATCAGCCACAAGCTCTACGAGGTCCTCGAGATCGCGGACCGGATCACCGTCATCCGACGCGGCAGGGTCGTCGGCCAGCGGGTGCCCGCCGAGACGGACGAGGAAGACCTCGCCGAGCTCATGGTCGGGCGCGAAGTGTCGCTCGTCGTGGACCGTGGCGAGTCCCACCCGGGCGACGTCGCCCTGCGCATCGAGGGCCTGCACGTCAAGGATGACCGGGGCAACGAGATCGTTCACGGTCTGGACCTGGAGGTCCGAAGCGGTGAGATCCTGGGCATCGCCGGGGTCGGCGGCAATGGCCAGGACGAGTTCGTGGAGGCGCTCGTCGGACTCCGAAGGCCGAGTGCGGGCACGGTCTCGCTGGGCGGCCAGGACATCACCGGCAAGGGCTCCAGGGCGGTTTACGAGTCAGGTGTCGCGTATGTTCCGGCGGACCGCCACCGCTTCGGCCTGATTCTCTCGTTCCCGATCTCCGACAACCTCGTCCTGACGAGCTACCACCGGCCGCCGTACAGCCGGGGCATCCTGCGCAACGATGCCGCCATCGAACGGGCGGCCGAGGAGCGCGTCGCCGCCTTCGACATCCGGACGCCGTCCGCGAAGGCCAGGGCTTCCACGCTGTCGGGCGGCAACCAGCAGAAGGTCGTCGTGGCCCGCGAGTTCGAGCGCGACCTGCGCCTGCTCGTGCTCGATCAACCGACTCGCGGCCTGGACGTGGGCAGTATCGAATTCATCCATCGCCAGGCGATCGCCAAGCGCGACGCCGGTACGGCCATCCTGCTCGTCTCCGCCGAGCTCGACGAGGTGCTCGAGCTGTCCGACCGCGTGGCAGTCATGTACCGAGGGCGGATCGTCGCGATCGTGGACGGTCGCACGGCCGACAAGAACGAGGTGGGTCTGCTGATGGCGACGGGGGGCAAGGCTTCCGCACAGGTCGCCGCCGACAGTTCCGCCGAGGGCGCGGCATGAGCCGCCTCTTCGGGCGCATCTGGGGGATCCTCGCCCTGCCCCTCATCTCGATCGTCCTGTCGGTGATCGTGGGCTCGGTCGTGATCATCCTCGCGGAGTGGCTGGTTGGCGGCGAGCTCCAGCCAGCCCTCGCCTTCAAGGCCTATGCCGCGCTCATCAGCGGCTCGATGGGCAACTTCAACGCCATCGTGAACACGCTCGTGGCGGCGACGCCGCTGCTCCTTGGCGGGCTGTCCGTCGGCCTTGCCTTCAAGGCCGGGCTGTTCAACATCGGGGCGCAGGGCCAATTCCTGATGGGCGCACTGGCGACCGTCATCGTGGGCGTCT
>JANOTJ010000507.1:0-5449 GCA_031416295.1 Chloroflexota bacterium | reverse complement strand
ATCCTCGGCGGTGTTGCTGACCTTCATGACCGCCACGTCCGTGCCGCCGGCGCCGGTCAGCATGAACGCGCGATCGCGCTCGCTGCCGAGATCTCGGGCGCTTGCGGCATCGATGCCGAAGGCCGTCCGTGCGACGTCGAGCACGCGCGCTGGCTCGATGCGCGGCGGGGCGGCCATCAGGACAGGGTCGATCGGTCGCATCTCGACAGCGATGGTAGCCGGGCCGGACCCGGGCCGGAGTCGCGGCGGAGCCACGCCGGACCGGGCCGGACCGGGGCCGGAGCCCGCGTGTCGGCTAGAATAGTCGCCACTTCCCCGACGCTCACCCAGGAGCCCGACCTCGACATGATCAGCACCGGTGAACTGAAGAAGGGCGTCACCATCGAGCTCGACGGCGAGCTGTGGCAGATCCTTGACTACCATCACCTCAAGATGGGCCGCGGCTCGGCGCAGGTGAAGATCACGCTGCGCAACATCAAGCGCGGCCAGACCGTGGAGCGCTCGTTCCAGGCCGGGACCAAGTGGCCGCGCGCGACCATGGAGAAGCGACCGGTCCAGTTCCTGTACCGCGATGACGCCGACTACCACTTCATGGATACGGACACGTACGACCAGTTCTCGCTGACCGGCGAGATGCTCGGCGAGACGGCCTCGTACCTCAAGGACGGGATGACCCTCGACCGGACCTCGTACCAGGGCGAGACGATCGGCGTGGAACTGCCGGTCACCGTGGATCTCGCGGTCACCGATACGGAACCAGGATTTGCCGGTGACACCCAGTCGGGCGCGCGCAAGAATGCGACGACCGAGACCGGGCTCGTGGTCCAGGTGCCGATATTCGTCGAGGTCGGGGACAGCATCCGCATCGACACCCGGACCGGCGAGTACCAGACCCGCATCTGAGGTGAGCGACCCGGGCTCGCTCCTGCGCGCGCCCGGGACGTTCGGGGTGCGCATCCTTGGCGTGACCGAGGTCACCCGGGTCCTGAAGGGCGCCATCCGATCAGAGCCGCGCCTGGCCGACCTGTGGGTGGAAGGCGAGATCGGGCGGGTAACCATCTCGAGCGCCGGTCACGCCTACTTCAGCCTGAAGGACGAACGCAATCAGCTCCAGTGCGTCTGGTTCCGCGACGACCGGGTGCGGTCCGTGTTCGAGGCACAGGCAGGCCTGCGGGTCGTCGCCCACGGGCGGCTGGACCTGTACGAGCCGACAGGTGCGCTGCAGCTCTACGTCGAGTCCATCCAGCCGGCGGGATTCGGCGATCTCGCGCTGCGCTTCGAGCAACTCAAGGCGCGACTTGCCGCCGAGGGCTTGTTCGAGTCGGCGCGCAAGCGGCCGTTGCCGTCGCGGCCGCGGACGATCGCGGTGATCACCTCGCCGTCGGGTGCCGTGTGGCGCGATATCTCGCATGTCCTCGCCCGCCGCTGGCCACTGGTGCGGGTCGTGCTGGTGGCGGCTTCCGTCCAGGGCGAGGAGGCGCCGGCCAGCCTGGTCGCGGCGTTTCGGCGGGTGGAGCGTTACGCGCAGGGGCTGGTCGAGGCGGGGCTCGGCGCTGACGCCCCCGCGGTCACGATCCTGGCCCGGGGTGGGGGATCGCTCGAGGACCTCTGGGCCTTCAACGATGAGCGGGTCGTGCGGGCCGTGGTCGCGCATCCGTGGCCGGTCGTGTGCGGGGTGGGGCACGAGGTGGACGTGACCCTGGCCGACTTCGCGGCCGATGTGCGGGCGCCCACGCCGTCCGCTGCCGCGGAGGTGGTCGTGCCCGACCAGGCCGAGATGGCGGCGTCCCTGCGGCGTGCCGCGGATCGACTTTCAGGAGCCACGGGACGGCGTCTGGCGCAGGCATCGCGGGACCTTGCGGTGGAACGTCGGGCGCTGGACCGGGTCAGCCCGGCTTCGCGGCTGGCGGCGGCGCGAGAGCAGGTCGGGCTGCTGTTCGACCGCGCGACGCGGGTCGTGGAGGCGCGCCTCGCGCGTGAGCGGATGCGCCTGCGGGCGGCCGGCGAGGCCCTGCCGCGGCTGGCTGAGGGGCGGATGCGCAGCGCCAGATCGGCCGTGGACGGGGCGGGTTCAGCACTCGCGGTGCTCGGGCCATCGGCCACCCTGGAGCGCGGCTACGCGATCGTGCGCCGGACCTCGGACGGCTCCATCATTCGCGATCCGTCAGCGGCTCCAGGCGGCACGCGATTGGCGGTGCGGGTCGCCCACGGCGAGTTCGAGGCCGATGCCGTGGAGCCTGGGCGCGCGGGCCCGGCCACGTGACGGAGCTCTTCGTGTTCATCGCGGCCGTCGCAGCGTTCGCCATCGGCGGCGTCGCCATCGGTATGCTGGTCGCTCCGCGCCTGGCGCGGTTGATGGAGCCCCCCGACGAGGACGACAGTGACGGAACGGCCTGACGGCGCACTTCCCGACGCAAGCCCGGTGGACGAGCTGTCCTTCGACGAGGCTCTGGCCGAGCTCCAGCAGACGATCGCCACGCTCGAAGCCGGCGGGCAGCCGCTCGAGTCGACGCTCACCCTTCACGAACGTGGGGCAGCCCTCCTGGAACGTTGCGAGACCCTGCTGCGTGGCGCCGAGCTCCGGATGCAGCAGCTCGTGGTCCGGCCTGGCGGCGCGGTGGAAGCCGTCGGCCTGCGACCCGCCGTCGCCGCGGACACGGTCGGCACCGTGGACACGGTCGGCACCGTGGACTCTACCGGCGCCGTGGACTCGACGGGCGCAACGGACGAGGCCTGACCCGCGTCCGGATCCGCCGTCCGCGGCGCGGCCCACCGGAAAAACTGGCGACTTGGCGGGAACAGGTTTATGATGCCGCCAGGCCATCCCAAACGGCACATTTCGCGCATCACCATGCATGATGACCCCGGCGCATCGGCGCCCATCCCCAGCAGAGGACATACGACGACCGTGACCATCCTGTCCGAGCTCCAGGGCCCAGCCGATCTGCGCGGCATGGATGAGGTCCAGCTCGCGGAGCTCGCCGTCGAGATTCGCGACACCATCATCCGGACCGTCGCTGTGACTGGCGGCCACCTCGGCTCATCGCTTGGTGTCGTGGAGGTCACCATCGCCCTGCACAGACTCCTCGAATCGCCGCGCGACCGCATCGTCTGGGACACCGGCCATCAGGCCTATCCGCACAAGCTCCTGACCGGTCGCCTGGAGCGCTTCGGGACCCTCCGCCAGCTCGATGGCATCGGCGGATTCCCGCGGCGCTCGGAGTCCCCTCACGACGTCTTCGATGGCGGTCATGCCGGCACCGGCCTGTCCATCGCCCAGGGCCTCGCCGAAGCCCGCGATCTGCGTCACGGCCTGGAGCGCATCACGGTCGTGATCGGCGATGCGGCACTGATGAGCGGCCTCTCGCTGGAGGCGCTCAACGACATCGGCCAGCGCCAGACCCAGGTGCTCATCGTCGTCAACGACAACGAGATGTCGATCAGCCCGACCGTCGGTGCCCTCTCCAAGTACCTCTCGCAGGTCAAGCTGTCCGGTGCGTGGCGCCAGAGCAAGAGCGCCTACGACCGCGCGGTCGAGCGATTGCCCGTGATCGGCCCGACCGTCCTCGAGTTGAGCAAGCGCCTGCGCCGCTCGGTGGTCCAGTTCGCCCAGCCGGGCCAGCTCTTCGAGGACCTCGGGCTGACCTACATCGGGGTCGTGCCCGGACACGACCTGCACGCCCTGATCGAGACCTTCGGCGCGGCGCTCGAACTGCCCGGTCCGGTGATCGTGCACGTCCGGACGCAGAAGGGTCGCGGTTTCCGTCCGGCCGAGACCGATCAGATCGGGTTCCACGGCGCGGCGTTGCCACCGATGTCGGTCGGGTCACCGGCCGCGGGTGTGCCGATGCCCACCGAATCGATGGCCGATGACGCCGCCGCACCGACGATCGCCGTAGCCGCCCCGAAAAAGCACCCGAACTACACCGCTGTCTTCGCCGACGAGTTGATCGAGCTCGGGCGGATCGATCGGCGGATCGTGGGCATCACGGCGGGCATGCCCACCGGCACCGGGATGGCCAAGTTCGGCGCAGCGTTCCCGGATCGTGTCTTCGACGTCGGGATCGCCGAGCAGCACGCGGTCACGATGGCCACAGGGCTCGCGATGGGCGGCATGCGCCCGGTCGTGGCGCTGTACTCGACCTTCCTCCAGCGCGCCTTCGACCAGACGGTCCACGACGTCTGCCAGAACGACCAGCCGGTGCTGCTCGCGGTGGACCGCTCGGGGCTCGTCGGCGAGGATGGGACGAGCCACCAGGGCATGTTCACGATCCCCGTCCAGCGGCAGCTTCCGAACCTGATCATCGCCGCTCCTCGCCATGAGCAGGAGCTTCGCTCCCTGCTGCACACGGCGCTCGCGCAGGATCATCCCTTCGCGCTCCACTACCCGCGCGATCCGGGCTTCGGGCTGCCGGCAGTCGAGCCGCGAATCCTGCCCATCGGCCAGGCGGAGACGCTCCGTGAGGGCCGCGACGTGCTCTTCGTCGGGTTTGGACCGATCGTGATGCGGGCGCTGGACGTGGCCGAGGAGCTCGAGGCCGATGGCTGGAGCGTGGGCGTCATCGACGCTCGATTCGCGAAGCCGCTCGATCGCCAGTTGATCCTGGACGCGGCGCGCGGCAAGCGCCTGGTGGTGACCTTCGAGGAGAGCGTCGCGAGCGGCGGGTTCGGGAGCGCGGTCCTGGAGCTGTTCGAGGAGGCGAGGCTCGCCGATCCGTCCTATCGCGAGACGATCGTGCGCATCCTGGGCATCCCGAGCGACCGCTTCGTCGATCACGGGTCCGTCGCCGATCTCCGGCGCGTGCTGCGACTCGATGTCCCGGGTCTGACCGCGCAGGTCCGCGAGACGCTGGCAGCGCTTCAGGCCGTGCCCGGCCGATCGGCAGATAGCGCGATGGCGGCCGAGGTGTCAGCCGCGGGCTGAGCCTGGGTCAGTCGGGGAGGGCCGTCACTCGGTCGCGCTCGAGCAGTCCATCGACGAAGGTCCGACCGAGTACCCAGAAGTCCAGGTCGCGGACGTCCTTGGACTGTCGGTTGGCCTCGTATTCCCAGAGTCGCGCGAACTCGTGTGCACGGATCTCGTTGATGCCGGTCGACGTGAGGGCGGTCACGAACTTCGTTCGGCTGGTGACGTATGAAGACATGGAACCTGCTTCCTGATCCCTGGTGCCGCCGTTCGAGGCAGTCATCCACGCGTCAACGTACGCCAGCCGACGTTACATCGGCGTAACGAAACCCGACCAGTTCGCGAAGGACCGTCGCCAAGCGCCAGCGCCCGAACGTCGGGGTGATACGTCCGAGGTGAGCAGCCTGTGCCACGATAGGCAGGTGAGGTCGTCACGCGTTGCAGACCACGATACCGGCGAGCGCCCCCTGGGGCGGCCGAAGCGCGTGCGTCTCGATCAGTTGCTCGTCGATCGGGGGCTCGTGGAGTCGCGCAGCCGGGCGC
>JANOTJ010000506.1:0-7691 GCA_031416295.1 Chloroflexota bacterium | reverse complement strand
TGGCAGCGCCTGATCCTGCTGGCGGTGATCGTTCCGTTCTGGACGAGTTATCTGCTGCGGGTCTATGCGTGGCAGGCGATCCTCGGCGAACGGGGCGCACTGAATCAGGCGCTCATGGCCCTGGGCATCCTCGATGAGCCGTCGCGCCTGTTCGTCTACAACGACGCCGGGGTGTTCATCGTCCTCGTGTATGTCTACTTTCCGTTCGCCGCGCTGGCCCTCTATGCGGCGATCGAGAAGTTCGATTTCAGCCAGCTGCACGCCGCCCAGGACCTGGGAGCGCGGCCCGACCAGGCGTTCCGATACATCCTCGTGCCCCAGATCCGCGCCGGGATCATCACCGCCTGCATCTTCATGTTCATCCCGATCCTCGGTGAGTTCCTGACTCCGAACCTGGTCGGGGGCGTCCAGGGAACGCTGATCGCGAACCTCGTGGTGAACTTCTTCAAGGGCGCACAGATCGCGCAGGGTGCCGCCTTCGCGATCATCATCGCCCTGTTCGTGACGGCCCTCCTGGTCATCTTCCGCAAGTATCTGCGACTCGAGGATGTGGTCGTCCGTGGCTAAGGGTCCCGATCCGCTGGAGACGATGCCCGTCAGTCCGTACGCGCGGCCGACCCGCTGGGTGCTGTGGCTGTGGGCGGCCCTGATCCTCGTGTTCCTGTACCTGCCCATCGCGTTCCTCGTGCTGTTTTCATTCAATGAGCCGCGGACGCCGGGCCTGCCGATCGTCCGCCTGACGCTGCACTGGTACGAAGTCGCGGCAGGCAACAGCATCCTCCTGGAGGCTGTCAAGAACTCGATCATCGTGGCCGCGGCCGTGGCCTGCATCGCGACGCTCATCGGGACGATGGCCGCCTTTCCGCTGGTCCGAGGCGGGATCCGCCATCCCGACGCCGCACGGATCATCGCGACGATGCCGATCATGCTGCCCGGGATCCTGCTGGGCATCGGGATGTTGATCTTCTTCCGCCGGGTCCTGGACCTCGAGCTGTCCATCCTCACCGTCATCGCCGGGCACCTCGTCTTCACGACGCCCTTCGTGGTGTTGATCGTCGCGGCGAGGCTCCAGGGATTCGACCGAAGACTCGAGTGGGCCGCCGCGGATCTGGGCGCGAGTCCGCGGCAGACGCTGCGCTACGTGATCCTTCCGTTGATCTCGCCGGCGATCGTCGCCGGCGCGCTCATCAGCGTCACCCTGTCCATCGATGAATTCATCATCACGTTCTTCACGGTGGGGCCCCAGGTCACGCTGCCCCTGTATATCTACACGCAGATCAAGTTCGGGGTCACGCCCGAGGTCAACGCGGTCGCGACCGTCCTGCTGCTCTCCACGATCGTTCTCCTGGTCGGCGCCGGGCTTATCCTGCGCGGTGGTCGCCGGCTCATGAATCGAGGTACCAGATGATGCTTGCCGCGGTGTTCGCGGGAAATGGGGAGCTGCGCCTCGAGGACCGGCCGGAGCCGCGCGTCGAGGGGCCCGACGACGTCCTCATCGCGGTCGAAGGGTGCGGGATCTGTGGCAGCGACCTGCAGATCCTCAACGTGCCTCCGGGTCACCCGGCGACACCGGGCACGATCCTTGGGCACGAATTCGTCGGGCGGGTCCAGGATGTCGGCGCGGCGGTCGCGGGCGTGACGGTGGGCCAGCGCGTGGTCGTGGATCCGGATCCCAAGTGCGGCTCGTGCACCTCGTGCCGGGCGGGACGGCCGGCCAACTGCGAGCACATCCAGGCGCTCGGCGTGTACCGCGACGGTGGTCTGGCCGGCCTCGTCATCGCGCCGGCCGGGGCGGTCTATCCGATCCGGGACGAGGTGCCGACCTCGCTCGCGTCGCTTGTCGAGCCGCTGGCGTGCGTGGTCAACGGCGCGAATCGTGCCGACCTTCGCCCAGGCGAGACGGCCGTGGTCATGGGCGCGGGGACCATCGGCTGCCTGTTCGCTGCCATGTTCAAGGCGTCGGGGGCCGGAACGGTGCTCGTGGTCGAGCCAAACCCGGTTCGTGCGGCGGTCGCTCGAGCCGTCGGGGCCGATCGCACGTTCACGCCGGAAGAATTCAACGCACACCGGGCCGACATCCTGCCGGGCGGCGCGGATGTCGTGGTCGATGCGGTCGGCAGTGTGCTGGGCCCGGCCATCGAGGCCGCGGCGATGGGCGGGCGGGTCATCCTGTTCGGCATGAACGGAGCGGCGCGGCCGCCGATCCACCAGGTCGAGATCACCGAGAAGGGTCTGTCCGTCCTCGGTTCGTACATCTCGAACTTCACCTTCCCGACCGCCATCCGTCTGGTCGAGGGCGGCACCCTCGACCTCGCTCCGATCGTGTCCGGGGTCCTGCCCCTCAGCCAGACGCTCGAGGGCGTCGCTCGGCTGCGCTCAGGCGAGGCCACCAAGATCGTCATCACGCCCTGACGGCGCCCGTCGATAGATCTCGGGGTTGGCGATGTCCGGAGCACGGCCCCCGGCCAGGACCGCCGCCATGCCATCGGCCATGTCCTCGAACGTGCGCCGTCGGCCGTTCCGCGACAGGCCCAGCACGTGGGGCGTCAGCACGACGGCCGGATGCCCGAAGATGGGGTGTCCCGCGCGCGCTGGCGGCTCCGGCTCGTAGACGTCGAGGCCGACGCCGGACAGGCGACCATCGAGCAGCGCCACATGGACCGCAGCAAGGTCCACGAGGCCACCCCGGCCGCAGTTGACGAGGATGGCGCCGGGCCGGACGCGGGCCAGGAACGCGGCGTCCACCAGATGCCTGGTCTCGGGGGTCAGGGGCGCGTGGATACTGATCACGTCGGCGCTCTCGGCCAGCGTCGCGAGGTCGGTCAGCTCGACGCGAAGCTCGGCTGCGTCCGCTGCGTCCGCGTACGGGTCGTAGGCCAGGATGCGCATCCCAAGCACGCTGCACAGTGCGCCGAGCCGACGACCGATCCGGCCCAGGCCGACGATGCCCAGCGTCGCCCCGTCAAGGTCGCCGAGCTCGACCGACTCGCGCTCAGCCCAGCGCCCTTCACGAACCAGTGTGGTCAGCGGGCCCAGGCGCTTGACGAGGTGCAGGATCTGGGCGAGGGCGCCTTCGGCAACGGCGTTCGTTCCCGCCCGAGGCGTAACGACGACGGGGATCGCCCGCTCGCTGGCCGCCACGAGGTCGACCAGTTCGACGCCGATCCCGCTCCGTCCGATGACCGCCAGCCGGGGCGCCGCACTGATCACGGACCGGTCGACGACGCTGTTGCCGCGGGCGATCAACGCGATCGCATCGGGCAGGAGTGCATCGATCGTCGTGCCCTGCCGGCCGACCTCGACCATCGCTCCGAACGGCTTGAGCCGTTCGCCGACGACCGCATCGACCGGGCCCATGGCCACGATCAGACCGCCTCCGGTCAGGCTGCCTACGGTCAAGCTGCCTTCGTCCGGCCCGCTGGTGGCTGGTGGGTCGCTCACGCTGGCGGGTTCGACTTTGCCGGTTGCGCGGCCGCCACCGCGGCCCGGAAGCTCGACACCGTGCGCTGCGCGCTGGTCGCGAGGGTCGTCGAGTCAGAGCCGACGCCCACGAAGCTGAACCCTTCGCCGACATAGCTGGCGGCCGCGTCGGCCGTTCCGGCGAGGATGCCGGCCGCGATGCCCGCCGCCTCGGCGGCCCGACTGACGCGTGCCAGGGCATCGCGGAATGACGGGTCGTCGATGCGTCCAGGAACGCCCAGCGCGTGGGTCAGGTCGCGCGGTCCCACGAACAGGACATCGACGCCGGGCAGCCGGGCGATCTCTTCGACGACGTCGAGCGCTGCGAGACTTTCGATCTGGACAGCGGCCACGATGGAGTCTCCGACCGTGGCGAGCCGCTCCGGGAAGAGGCCGAAGCCGATCGAGCGGTTGTACGTCGCGACGCCCCGGTCGCCGTCAGGTGGGTAGCGCAGATGGCCCAGCGACGCCGCGACATCCTCAGCGGAATCGAGACGCGGGAACATCACCCCCGCCGCCCCGGCGTCCAGGACGCGGCCGGACCGGATGCGGCTCGCACTCTCGACCCGCACGAGCACGGGAACATCGTGGGCCGCTCCGGCGAGGAGCTGCCCGAGCGTGCTGTCCTCGCCGCGCCCACCGTGCTCCAGGTCGACCAGCAGCCAGTCGTAGCCGGCCATGGCGCAGGCCTCGGCGGCAAGCGCGCTGCCGAGATTGAGGAACGTGCCGATCAGCGGGACGCGCCCACGAACCCTCGCTCGAAAGGTCGGATCCAGGTCCGAGCCGGCGGTCAGCCGTGCCATCGCTGACCGGCCAGGCCAAGTTCGTACTCGCTGCGGCGCTGCCTGACCGCCGGAAGGTCGGAGGCTTCCGCCGAGGCGACATCCCACCAGACGCCGGCTGGCGGCAGGTGCACGTCCGGGTCGGTGGGCACGACGATGACGTTCGGCCCGGGGTTGGCTCGAGCCTCGTCGAGGGCCGCGCGCACGGCGTCCGCGGTGGTCGCCCGCGTCGCGCGCGCGCCGAGGCCCGTGGCCAGCGCCACCAGATCGAGTTCGAGATGGGCGCCATCCAGAACGGCATCTGCCAGCGCCCCCGTCCTGTGCCGGAACTCGTTGCCGAAGCCCGCCCCATTGCGCATCAGCTGCAACCGACGGATGACCTGGAAGCCATGGTTCTCGGCCACCACCACGGTCACATCCAGGCCCTCCTGGAGGGCGGTCACGAGCTCGGTCGGCTGCATCAGGAAGGTCCCGTCGCCGATCAGCGCGATGACCGCGCCATGGTCCTGGGCCAGCCGAACGCCAAGCGTCGCCGGCAGCTCATAGCCCATGCACGAGAATCCGAATTCGAGGTGGCACGAACGCCCGTCGGTGGCGTCCCACACCTTGAGCAGGTCGCCCGGTGGACCGCCGGCCGCGGCCACGATCGTGTCGCCCGGCCGAGCCGATGCCTGGAGGACCCCGATGAGCTGACCCTGGGTGAGCACCGGCGGCGGCGCAGCAGCGGGCGCGGGTGCGGCGGGGGCGGGCGGGGCCAATGCGGCGGCACGGATCGGTAGCCAGGCGGCCTTGACAGCGCGCGCGCGCGCCGCCCACTCGGATCGTGGTCGGACGCCGGCCGCGCGCCCCGCGACGAGCAGGGCCGCCAATCCGCGCTGGGCGTCAGCGACGATGGGCACGGCACCCTGCTTGCGCGCGTCGTGGTCGGTCACATTGATCGAGGCGAAGCGAACGTCAGGATCGGCGAAGATCGACTGGGAAGCGGTCGTGAAGTCGGTCAGCCGGGTACCGACATGGAGGATGAGGTCGGCTTCCGCGGCCAGGGCGTTGGCCGCCGGGTTGCCTTCCACGCCGATGCCCCCCATGCCCCACCAGGCATCGGTCTGGATCGCGCCCTTGCCCGCGAACGTCTCCGTGACCGGGATCCCGAACGCCGCGGCGAACTCGGCCAGTCCGTCCACCGCGTCGGCGTAGTGGATGCCCCCGCCGGCGATGATCAGGGGACGCCTGGCCAGGGCCAGCATGCGCGCCACGTCGGCCACGACCTCGAGATCGGGCGGCGGCCGGGCGATGGCCCAGTCGCTCGGCGCGAAGAAGGCCGCGGGATAGCCGTGTGCCTCGGTCTGGACGTCCTGGGGCAGGGCGATCACGACCGCGCCCATCTCGGCTGGGCTGGTCAGGACGCGCATCGCCTCGGGCAGCGCGGTCATGAGCTGCTCCGGACGGGTGATCCGGTCGAAAAAGCGGGCGACCGGCCGGAAGCAGTCGTTCACGCTGATATCGCCCGCCGTCGGGTTCTCGAGTTGCTGGAGGACCGCTCCCTGGCGCCGTGACGCGTAGGTATCGCCGGGCAGGAGCAGGACCGGCAGCCGATTGATCGTGGCCAGCGCGGCGCCCGTGATCATGTTCGTCGCGCCGGGGCCGATCGACGCCGTCACGGCGAGCACGCCGCGCCGCCGCGAGGCCTTGGCATAGGCACTCGCGATATGGACCAGGGACTGCTCATTGCGACCCTGGATATAGGGCATCTCCGCGCGGAACTCATCGAGCGCCTGGCCGAGACCGGCGACATTGCCGTGGCCGAAGATACCGAGCATCGCCGCGATCGAACGCCGACGTTGACCATCGGCGACGGTGTGCTGCTGGGCCAGGTAGCGAATGACGGCCTGGGCCGTCGTCAGCCGGATCGTCGTGGACATCGCGTCGTGGCCCCTCCTATCGATCCGAGCCGTGCAGGATCACGGTCTTCGTCTCGGTCATCTCCTCGACCGCCCAGCGCGGCCCCTCCTTGCCGAACCCACTGCTCTTGAGGCCACCGTAGGGCATCAGATCGGCTCGCCACAGCGGCGTCCAGTTGATGTGCACATTGCCCGCGTCGACGTCGCGCGCGAAGCGCAGGGCAGTGCTCACGTCGCGCGTGAAGACGCCCGCGCCGAGACCGTACGGGCTGTCGTTGGCCAGCCCGATCGCCTCCTCGATCCCGGACGCCGTCGATACCGCCACGGCAGGCCCGAACAACTCCTCCTGGCTGAATGGGCTCGCCGGGTCCACGTCGGCCACGACCGCCGGCGAGATCTTCGTCCCATCGCGTTCGCCACCGCACAGGACCCGCGCACCGGACGCCACGCTGCCCTTGATCGCCGCCTCCACGCGCTGGGCCTCGGCCTCACTGACCAGGACGCCGACGGTGGTCCGGGGATCGAGCGGATCGCCCGTCTGGATGGTCCGGACCAACGGCGTCAGGGCGTCCAGGAAGTCGCCGACGACGGTCCGATCGACCAGGACCCGCTGCACGGAGATGCACACCTGGCCTGCGTTGACGTACCCGCCGATGGACACCGCTCGAGCGGCGAGCTCGATGTCCGCATCCGGCAGCACGACCACAGGGCAACTCGCCCCAAGCTCGAGTGACAGTCGCTTGACCCCGGCGATCCGGGTGATCGCCTCGCCCGTGGCGGAGTTCCCGGTGAAGCTGATCTTGCGCACGCGCGGATCGCGGCACAGCATCTCGCCCAACTCCGCGCCCGGACCAGTGACGCACGAGATGGCCTCGGGATCCAGGCCGGCGTCGAGCAGGATCTCCATGAGCTTCAGCGCCGTGAGCGGCGTCTTGCGGGCGGGCTTGAGGATCACCGCGTTGCCGGCCGCCAGGGCAGGGGCGATCTTGTGCAGCACGAGCAGGGACGGATAGTTGAAGGGCGTGATCGCGACCACGACGCCGCACGGCTGGCGCAGGGTGAAGCCCACGCGCCCCTGACCCGCCCCCCGATGCGCGTCGAGCGGGAGACTGTCGCCGTAGAGATGCGCTCCCTCGAACGCCGCCAGGCGCAACATGTCGCCCGCCCTGGAGGCCTCGCCGGTCGCTTCCGCCAGGAGCTTGCCCGACTCGAGCGAGATGGTGCGAGCAAGGTCATCGACCCGTTGATCGGCGATGTCCGCCGCGCGCATCAGGATCATCTGCCGGTCGTAGGCAGGCGTGTGGCGCTGGCGTGCGGCGCCGCGCACGGCGGCCTCGAGCGCTCGTTCGACCTCGGCGGAGGACGCCACCGGCACCGTATCGATCACGCTCCCATCGAAGGGGTTGGTGACGTCTTCACGGAGCGTGCCATCCAGCCACTCGCCAGCGATGAGCATGCGCATCCTGTGGTCTCCACGTCCGGGTTCGGAGGTGTCGGTTCGAACGCGATTGACCGTGCGCAACCGATTGCGCTAACCTAGCATCCGCCCAGT
>JANOTJ010000505.1:0-3871 GCA_031416295.1 Chloroflexota bacterium | reverse complement strand
GGGATGAGCAGGGCGCTGACCAGGCCGGCCGCCGCAAGCGTGCGACCCAGCCGGGCGCGCAACGGTGATCGCATCGATACCTCCTCGAGCAGGCCCCGGGTGATCGACCCTGAGCCGCAGAACGGTCCCCCGCGCAGCGGTTCCCGCCGACTCCTCCCGAGCCGAGTGCCGGCTACCTTGGCACAGGCCGAAGGGCCGCGCAAGGAACGGTCCGCACCGTGCGCCTTGCGATCCGGCGGGGGTGCGCTGGGGAGTGCTCCCACCCGGCTCTGGACGGCGCTCAGACCATCCAGTTCGTGGCTGGCGCGTCCTCCAGGAGGATGGGCCGGTCGATCCGGAACGCCCCGAGTTCGCGGTCCGACGTCGAGCTTCCGTCGAGCGCGAGTTCGACGAGGATCCGGCCCAGGACGCTCGCGTACTTGAAGCCGTGCGCCGCACCCAGGCCCACGACCACGCCCGGGGCGTCGGGCAGACGATCGACGACGAAGTCGCGGTCCGGGGTGAGCGTGTACAGGCACGTCCGGGTGAGGATCGGCGGGCCGACGGCGCCCGGCAGGTGTTCGGCCAGGAAGTCGCGCACGCGCTCGAGGGCGGGAACGTCGGGCTCGAAGGTGCGCGTATCCGGCGTCGTCGGCTGGCCGCCACAATCCTGGGCGGCCTTGGGACCGGCCTCGCCGTAGGTCGGGAAGCCGTAGAACGAGGGCACGTCCATCCAGATCCAGACCGGAAAGCGCTCCGGGGCAAAGGCCGCCGGGTCGGGCGCGGCAAAGTACGTGACCTGTTCCCTGGTCACGGTCAGCGGCAGGCGCCGAGCGAAGGAAGCGAGGAGTTCGTTGGTCCAGGCATCGGCGCTCAGGACGACCCGCGCCGTGCCGTAGGTCGTGCCGCCGGCGTCCACTTCGTAGCCGCCGCCGGGTCCACAACGGATGGCCGTGACCGGCGAACGGTCCAGGAGGATCGCGCCGCGCTCCGTGGCCAGACGCCGGTGGGCCCCATTGCCCCGAAACGGGTCGGCCAGGCCTCCCTGCGCCTGCCACATCGCGGTGACGTCGTCGGCGAGGCGCCACTGTGGCCAGCGGCGCATGACCTCGGCGGCGTCCAGGAGCTCGAAGGGCACGTCCTCCACCGTGAGGCTCGCCGTGTAGTCGGCCATCGGGATGGCGGGATCGGCGGGCCACAGGTCCAGGCCGCCGGTCACGGTCACGATCCGGTCGTCCGCATCGAGCTCCGCCTCGGCCTCGACCTCCGCCCAGGTCGAATACGCGCGCTTGGCGAGGCGGACGTACTCGGGTCGGTGATAGGAGAGTCGGATGATCCGGCTGTGGTCGGCAGACGCGCCGTTGGCATGGCCGAGCTCGAAACGCTCGAGGCCGAGGACCTGAGTCCCGGGGCGCGTGGACGCCCAGTAGGCGGCGGCGGACCCGAGCGCGCCAAGGCCCACCACGATGATGTCCCAGTCACGTCGGTCGAGGGCGGTCACAGGTCGGATGGTACGAGCGCCCGGTCCGTGCCGCGATCCCGTTCCGCCGCCCGCGCCACTCGCTGTGCGCACATTTGGGTGCTATCGTGTGCGCATGAACGTGCGCACCAACCTGATGCTCCCCGAGGACCTGGTGCAGGCCGCCGATCATTTCGCCGGACCTCGCGGGCGCAGCCGCTACGTCGCGGACGCTTTGGCCAGGCAGGTCCGTCGCGACCGTCTGCGTGAAGCCATCGAGGCCACGGCCGGCGCATGGAAGGACCACCCGTGGTTCCCCACATCCGAGTCTGTCGTGGAGTGGGTCCGCGAAGGACGCAAGGATCGCTACGACCCATGGGCCGAGGACGAGTCATGACCCGGTACGTCCTCGACGCATCGTTCCTCATCGATCACCTTCGTGGGGATCGCGGTGCCACGGATCGCTTCAACGCGCTCAACGAGGGCGGGGACGAGCTCGTGGTGTGCGGTGTCAGTGCCGGGGAAGCATGGTCCGGCCGGCCGAATGAGCGTGGAGCGGTCGACCGACTGCTGCGTTACCTGGAGTTCGTCCAGCCGGGAGCGGCATCGAGTCGACTCGCAGGCATCTGGCGCTCCGAGGCTCGCGAGCGCGGGCGGACCCTGGCCATGACCGATGCGCTCATCGCGGCGACCGCGTTCCACGTGGATGCCACGGTCCTGACCCGGAACATCCGCGACTTCGAGCTGACGCCCGCTCGCGTCGAGGTCTACTGACCGCCCGTCGCCCCGGTGGCGGCGGACGCCGACGCAGCCGCGATCGACCGCGCGAGCGCCACCCGCTCCACGGCCACGACCGTCAGCACGTCCGTGATCCGCCCGTCGAGGGTCATCGCCAGAACCTCGCTGAACGGCAGCCAGCGCAACTCGAGCGATTCGGACGGTTCTGGCGAGGCCTCGCCGTGGGTCAGGCCCGTGGCCAGGAAGAGGACCGCGCGCTCGTCGCTGACGGAGTTTGACAGGGCCAGCCGCCCGATCTCGAGCCAGGTCGCCGCCTGCAGGCCGGTCTCCTCCTGGAGCTCGCGCTGCGCGCCCTCGAGCGCGGACTCCCCCGCCGGGACGCCGCCCTCCGGGATCTCCCAGCTGAGCTCGTCGATCGTGTAGCGATGCTGGCCGACGAGCACGGTCCGGTCCCGATCGTCGAGCACGAGGACGCCCACGGCCAGGTTCTCGAAGTGGATGACACCGTAGATGCCGTCACTGCCGTCGGGCCGGACGACCTCGTCGTGCCAGACGGTGATCCACGGGTTCTGGTAGGCCAACCGGCGCGAGCGCCGCTCGATTCGTCCGTCCATCGGGGACATCCTCGCATGGCGCGGGCGTCGGGGTCCGGCGTGCCCGGCGTCCGCCTAGACTCGGCGGCGTGACCGATGCCACCCGTCCCGCCAGCCTCCCGCGCTTCGAGGTCGACGTCGCCTGGGATGTCCGGATCGCGGCCCGCGACGGGGTCCAGCTGTCGGCCAATATCTGGCGGCCCATGACCGATGCGCCAGTCCCGGTGATCCTCGAGATGATCCCCTACGGCAAGGACAACTGGCGGCGAGCCTCGGATGTGACGCGCGGGACGTGGTTCGCGGCGAGGGGCTATGTGCTCTGTCGAGTCGATGTCCGGGGCACCGGGTCGTCGTACGGGGTCGCCCTCGATGAGTACACCGCCGACGAGACCCGTGACGGCTACGACGTGGTCGAGTGGCTGGCGGCGCAGCCCTGGTGCGATGGCAATGTCGGGATGTGGGGCATCAGCTATGGCGGCTTCACGGCGATCCAGGTCGCCGCGCTCCGGCCCCCGCACCTGCGGGCGATCATCCCGGTGATGGCCACCGATGACCGCTACCTCGATGACATCCACTACCGGGGCGGCTGCGTCACCGTCAGCGAGCTGTCGCAGTACGCGGTCAGCCAGGTGGCCATGAACGCGATGCCACCGGATGCCTCGTTTCGCGGGGCTGCGTGGCGGGACGACTGGCTCGAGCGCCTGCGCGCGACACCGCCGTGGCTGTTCACCTGGTTGCGCGAACAGGCCGACGGCGGGTACTGGCGTCAGGGCTCCCTGGCTCCGGACTACGACGCCATCGAGGCGGCCATCTACAACGTGGGCGGCTGGCAGGACTCGTATGTGGACCCGGCATTCCGGATGCAGGAACGCTGTCCCGCGCCGTCGCACACGCTCGTCGGACCGTGGCATCACAGCTGGCCGCACGACGCCGAGCCCGGCCCCAACCTCGATGAGCTGCACGAGTTCGTGCGCTTCTTCGATCGACACCTGCGCGGCGAGGACAACGGCTGGGACGCAGAGCCGCCGGTCGTCTGGTTCGAACGCGACTGGTCGCCACCCGAGGCGTTCCCGCGGTCCGTGGCCGGCCGATGGCGCGCCGC
>JANOTJ010000504.1:0-8927 GCA_031416295.1 Chloroflexota bacterium | reverse complement strand
TGCCATCGATGGCGCGCTGCTCGGCGTCCGCGGCGACCTCGTCGTGGCCGATGGGGCGGGCCTGCGCCGGCTCGCTGCACGGATGAACGCCCAACGCGCGCCCGGTGCCCCGGGCGTCGGTGCCGGGGACATCGGCGCCCTCGGGCTGCTCCACGAGGTCGGCCATCTGCTGATCGCGCGCTACGAGGCGACCCGCCGGTCCGGCGCCATGGCCGACGCGCTGACCGAAGTCCGCAGCCGGCTCGGCGCGGAAGAGGCCGATCGATTGCTGGATCGGTTCGCCGCGGAGTTCCCGGGCGCCGGAACCGAGCCCGAACCCCCGGTCGCGCGGCTCGAGGAGCTGCTGCTCAACCGGATCGCCAACGAGAACCCGGCCCTCGGACCGCTGCGCGAACTCGTCGACGACCGGATCCTCGCCGAGGGGACACGCTACGAGGACGCCATCGCCTCGCTCGAGGCGGCCTTCGCGAACGCGGCCGGCCAAGATGGGTTCGGACCGGGCGGCGAGTCGCTGGTCGAGTTGATGCGGGCGCCGGCGCGCCACGCCCCGACGTCCCTGACCGCCCAGCTGCGCTACGTCCGCGAGACCTGGGGCGGGCTGCTCGGCGAGGGGCTGACGGTGCTCATCGGACGGCTCGACATCGCCATCGGAATCCTCGTCGAGGAGGAGCGCGGCCTGCACCTGCGCTTCGGCGGCGGCGGAGCCGGCGGAGGCTTCGGCGGCGAGGTGCACAGCCCGTCCTTCATCGGGGCGGCCGAGGAGCCCGAGGCCTTCTCCAGCGATTCCGCCTGGATGCCGCGCGTCGTGTTGATGGCCAAGAGCACGTATGTCTGGCTTGACCAGCTCTCGCGTCGCCACGGGCGCGACATCCGGACCCTGGATGCCATCCCCGACGAGGAGCTGGATACGCTCGCCCGCTGGGGCGTGACCGGCCTGTGGCTGATCGGCCTGTGGCAGCGCTCGGTGGCGTCGGAACGCATCAAGCGCATGCGCGGCAACGCCGACGCGGTCGCCTCGGCCTATTCCCTCGACGACTACCGGATCGCCGAGGTTCGGCGGCGAGGGCGCCTACGCGAACCTGCGCGATCGCGCCTGGAGCCGCGGCATCCGCCTGGCCAGCGACATGGTGCCCAACCACATGGGCATCGATTCGCGCTGGGTCATCGAGCATCCCGAATGGTTCCTGTCGCTGCCAGAGACGCCCTATCCGGCCTACGCCTACAGCGGCGCCGACCTGTCCCCGGATGCGCGCGTCGGGGTCGTCCTGGAGGACCATTACTGGAACGACAGCGATGCCGCGGTCGTGTTCAAGCGCTTCGACCGGAGGTCGGGCGCCGAGGGCTACATCTACCACGGCAACGACGGGACGAGCTTCCCCTGGAACGACACCGCGCAGCTCGATTTCCTCAACCCGGAGGTCCGCGAGCACGTCATCCAGGTGATCCTGGACGTCGCGCGGCGCTTCCCGATCATCCGCTTCGACGCAGCGATGGTCCTCGCCAGGAAGCACATCCAGCGGCTGTGGTGGCCACTCCCGGGCGCCGGCGACGGCATCCCGTCCCGTGCCGAGCACGCCCTGAGCCAGGCCGAATTCGACGCCCGGATGCCTGTCGAGTTCTGGCGCGAGGTCGTCGACCGGGTCGCCGCCGAGGTCCCGGGCACGCTCCTTCTGGCCGAGGCCTTCTGGATGCTGGAGGGCTACTTCGTCCGGACCCTGGGCATGCATCGGGTCTACAACAGCGCGTTCATGCACATGCTCCGCGATGAGGACGGCGAGGGCTATCGGCGGGTCATCAAGGAGACCCTGGAGTTCGATCCGGAGATCCTCAAGCGCTACGTCAATTTCATGAGCAACCCCGACGAGGAGACCGCGGTCGAGCAGTTCGGCAAGGGTGACAAGTACGTCGGCGTGGCCATGGTCATGGCGACGCTGCCCGGATTGCCGATGCTGGGCCACGGGCAGATCGAGGGCTTCGCCGAGAAATACGGGATGGAGTTCCGCCGCGCGACACTCGACGAACGACCGGATCCCTGGCTCATGGAGCGCCACGAGCGCGAGCTGTTCCCGATCTTCCACCGGCGAGGCTGGTTCGCCGAGGCCAGTGACTTCCTGCTCTACGACTTCGCGACCGATGGCGGCGGCGTGGACGAGAGCGTCATCGCGTACTCCAACGGGACCGGGCCGACCCGCACGCTCGTCGTCTACCACGTCCGCTTCGGCTCGACCGAGGGCACGATCCGGGACTCCGCTGCGTATGCCCGCAAGAACGCCAGTGGCGCCAAGCGCCTCGTCCGGCGGTCCCTCGCCGAAGGTCTGGGCCTGCCCAACGACCCGGCCACGTACGTGTCGTTCCGCGACGCCCGGACCGGGCTCGAGTACCTGCGCTCGGCGCGCGAGGTCTGGGAGCGCGGGCTGCAGATGCACCTCGACGCCTACGAGGGCCACGTCTTCTGGGAATTCCGCGAGGTCACGGATGGATCCGCCGGCCAGTGGCGCCGTCTCGCCGAGCAGCTCGGCGGCGCGGGCGTCACCTCGCTCGAGAGCTCGTTGCGCGACCTCCAGCTGGAACCCGTCCACGTGCCACTCCGGGCCCTGTTCGTGGGCGGCCACGTGGCGGCGGTCATCGACGGGTCGGCGAGCGCCGCCGACCTGAGCGCCCTGGAGGTCGGCTTGGCGACCCTGCTCGCCGCCGTCGCGGCGGCCACCGGGCTCGTCGGCTCCGGGGATCCGGCTGGGACCGCGGCGGGGATCCGGGCCCGGGCCGAACGTGCCTTCGCGCTGACCGTCGCCGCTGGCGACGAGCTGGCCCTCGCGGACCGCGCGGCCCTTTTCGGATGGCTGGCCCTGGCCCGGACCGGAGAACTGGCACCGAGCGCGGACGTGGCCGCCACCAGCCTCGCCTGGTACGACGAGCTGCGTCTCGCGCCCATCGTCGCGGCCGGCTTCCGACAGTCGGGCCTTGGCGAGGGTACTGCGTGGGCCGCCGCCGACACGGTCCGGGTCCTGCTCGCGCTCCCCCGCCCCTCCGAGGTCAAGGGTCGTGGCCCGGCGCGCGATGCGCGGCTCCTGGAGCGCTGGCTGGCTCGGCCAGCGGTCCGTGCCGCGATGGGTGTCAACACCTGGGAGGGCGTGGAGTGGCTCGACCGCGCGCGGTTCGCGACCGTCCTCCGCTGGGCCGCACGCCTCGACGCCATCGAGACGGACGGCCTGCCGGATCGGATCCTGCCCGCTCGCCTGGCGGCCGCCGCCGAAGCCGCCGGCTATCGCCTGGACACGCTCCTGGCGTCGCTCACTGCGGGGACCGCCTCGACGACCCGCAAGTCGGCCCCCCGCCCACGTCGCCCGCGCTGATCGGCGCCGTCAGCCCGGTCGGCCTCCCGGCGGCGACCCCGCGGCGGGACCGGCGGCGACTCCGCGGCAGAACCGTCCGCAAGCCTCAGATGCACATTCGGCACAGCCGTGCACGATCGCTCGCCCAGATCGACACGGATGTCAGTGTGGGGATCGATCCACGAGGCGTTCATCGGGAATGTGCATCTACGGCTTGCATCCATCGGGAGCTCGGGCCGGCCGGGTGGCATCGGCCGGCCCGAGCTGCATCGGCGGCCGGGTGGCATCGGGCGCCGTCAAGCCTCGGGCGCCGTCAAGCCTCGGATGCGTCGGGGCGACGGAAGCCGGTCCAGGTGCCCGCAGCCGACTCAGCTTCGAGCGTCGTCATCAGCGCCTGGAGCCGTGCGCCCTCCAGGTCCGGATAGAGCCGTCTGAGCAGGAACCGCGCCCGCTCCAGCTCGGTCATCTCCCCCGCCCGATCCGCCTGCGACCACACCAGCGCGAAGGCATCGTGATACATCCGGTGATGCAGCAGCATCCGCTCCCCAGCGCCGACCGAGCGGACGCGCTCATCGAGTCGGCGCTGTGCCAGATCAATCGGCACGAACGTCCTCCAGGCGATCACGAATCGCAAGGGCGACAGCGTACCGCTCGAGATACGCCCAGTCGAGGTCATCCACGAGCCGGACGAGCGAGCGGGCATCGCGCAACTGCAGCTCAGAGGTGCCCTGCGACCATTCGAGCTTGGCCAGGATCAGGTCCTCAGCCGCGATGACGTAGATCTGGCCAAGGGTGGGGTGCGCCAGTCGTTGCCGGCGCGCCATGGCCTCGATGGCCCATGGATCCTGCCGCCCGAAGATGAGGTCGACGCGCACGATCTCACGGCGGTGGATGAGGCCCCCGAGCCAGCGACTCCCGAGATCGATCGGGTCGTTGACCAGGAATTCCGACTCGAATGCCGGCCGGATCCGGCTCTCATAGTCGCTCCTCGTCGCCTCGACGACGATGTCGATGTCCCGCGTCATGCGCGGCTCCGCGTACGCCGCCAGGGCCCACGATCCGGTCACGTACCAGGCGAATCCCAGCGCTTCCAGCCGGACCAGGACGTCGCGCTCGATGGAGGGCACGGACAGGCTCAACCGAAGAGGATGCGGCGCAGGATCGAGGTTGACGGCGCGCCGTACGAGATGACCGCCTCGAGGTGGTCTCGATACCGAAAGCCCGGCGTCGGGCCGAAGCCACCGGGCAGACCCGAGGGCGGGACGATCGTCGCGGAGTCAGTGCCCACGGCGGCAGCCGCCCGGCGGCGCGCCTCGAGCTCCAGCGCCCACATCTCCATCGAACCTGCGAAGTACGTGGACAGCTGCGTGGATGACAGCCGGGCCCGGGTGTACTTGGCGCGTGCCTCGGCCTCCTCCTGGAACCCGCCCTCGACCATGAACTGGACGGCTCGGTCCTCGGTCATGTCATCGGTGTGGATGCGCGCATCGACGATCGCGTTGGTGATCGCGCGCAGGTAGAACTTCCAGTGGGTCAGGAGCAGCGCCGGATCGTCCGCACCGTAGCCCACGTCCATCATCACCTGGGTCACGTACACCGCCCAGCCCTCCGCGAAGAGGCCGCTCGAGAAGATGGCCCGCGGCAGCGATGACGACCGGTTGCCGTACACGCCCTGGAGGTAGTGCCCGGGCACGGCCTCGTGGATGGTCAGCAGCCGGAGCATCCGGTCGTTGTCCTCGCGCAGATACGACTCGCGGCGCTCGGCGGTCCAGTCGTCGGGCATCGGGGTGATGGCGAAGAAACTCGTCAGGCCCTTGTCCAGGGGCCCGGGCGAGATGAGCATGGCCCCGCCGAAGGCGCGCAGGAAGACGGGCGTCCAGCGGATGTCGAGCGGTTCATCGGCGAGGCCGATCAGGTCCTGGTCGCGGCAGAAGGCTTCGATGCGGGCGTTCTCCGCCCGGCAGTAGTCGAGCAGGTCATCCGCGGCCGGATGCTCGGCGGCGATCGCATCGAGCACCTCGCGCACGAGCGCGACGTCGTCACCGGGGCGTGCCTGGCCCGGCCGCCAGCGATCCCAGCTGTCCTTCGCAAGGCGGACCATCTCCGTCCGCACCGCCGCGTACTGGGCCTCGGCCTCGTCGATGATGGCCTCTGGCGTGAGCGCCGCGGATCGCATCGTGTGGCGCATCTTGCGAGCGAACAGGTCGCGACCAAGACGGCCCTCACCGTCGCTCACGGGCAGGACGACGTCGCGGAGGTGGGCCGTGAAGCTTGCCAGGGCCGCCTTCGCGGCCACGGCCGCGGCGTCCAGGCGGGGTCGCAGTGCGGCGACCACGGGATCCGTCGGGGCGGCCCGATCTGCCTCGGCCAGCGCGTCATCGATGAGCTCGCGGATGCCCGGCAGCTGGGCGATGGCCGTTTCCGTCTGGAGGCGCGCCACGGGTCGCCCGTCGTCGGTCGGGCGGATCGTGGCCGCCGCGGCGCCGAGGAAGGCCGGCATGCCTTCCAGGCGCGAGGCCACGCTCGCCAGTCGGTCCGCGAGTGGCGCGAACTCGCGGGCGATCAGCGGGAAGAGGCCCTCCCCAAGCACGTACACGAAGGTCAGCGGATCCCAGCGATCGTCCTGGAGCTCCCGTTCCGCGAATCGTGCCGCCTCCAGCTCCCCGATCATGAGGTCGCGATCGATCGCGTCGTCGCCGACCACGTCCAGCGCGGCGAAGTCGACCAGCCACCGATCGATGAAGGCGAGCCGATCGACGACACCGGCTTCGGACACGTCGGGCCAGGTCCCGTCGTGGCGGTGATCGCCGATGGACGTGGCCGCGATCGGGTCGATGGCGGCGTACTCGTCCAGGAATCCGGAAAAGCGGCGTTGGAAGTCGGTCATGGGCCGGAGTCTACGGCTACCATCGGGGACATGCCCGCACAGACCTGGGTCCAGCCCGTCACCCTCGAGGGTCCGCGCGTGCGCCTTGAACCCCTCGCCGAGCGGCACCTCGACGACCTCGCGCGGGTCGCCGTGGACGCCACGGTGTGGCGCTGGACGATCGGGAAGGCGATCGACGACGCCGGGTTGCGCTCCTGGCTGGACCTGGCCCTGGTCAACGCCGCGGCCGGCACGGAGGTGCCGTTCGCGACCATGGATCTCGCGTCGGAACGGGCGATCGGCAGCAGCCGGTTCATGACCATCGCCCCCGCACACCGACGCCTGGAGATCGGCTGGACCTGGCTCGGCAGCGAATATCAGCGGACCGGGGCGAATCGGGCGGCCAAGCTCCTGCAACTGGCCCATGCCTTCGAGACGCTCGACGCGGAGCGGGTCGAGTTCAAGACGCACGCCCGGAACGTGGCGTCGCGAGCCGCGCTGCTGGGCATCGGCGCCACCTTCGAGGGCGTGCTCCGCCACCACACGATCATGCCCGACGGCACGAACCGCGACTCCGCCTTCTACGGCGTCATCGCCGCCCAATGGCCGGACGTGAAGGCCCGCCTCGAGGCCTCGGTCGCCCGGTGACCGGCGAGCCCGACACAGCCCCGATCACGACGATCGACTATCACACGGGGGGCGAACCGTTCCGGATCGTGACCGGTGGCGTGCCGGCCCTCGAGGGCGATACCGTCCTCGCTCGCCGGCGCTGGGCCGCAGAGCATCTCGAGCCGATCCGGCACCTGCTCGTGGATGAACCGCGGGGGCACGCCGACATGTATGGCGCCTTCGTCACCCCGCCCAACGACGACGGCGCAGACCTTGGCGTCGTGTTCTTCCACAACGAGGGGTACTCCACGGCCTGTGGCCACGGGACCATCGCGCTCGTGACCTGGGCGCTGGAGCGCGGCCGCCTGGTGCGACCGTCGACCGGCGCGCGCGAGGTGGCCGTCACCGTGGATGTGCCGTCCGGGCGCCTTGCCTGCTCGGCCCGGATGGACGACGACGGCCGTGTCCAGGCAGTCCGCTTCCGGAACGTCCCGGCCTTCGCCCTCGCCCGCGACGTGCAGGTGAGCACCTCCGTTGGCGCGCTCACCCTCGACATCGGGTTCGGTGGCGCGTTCTACGGGACGCTCGATGTCCGTGCGCTCGGCCTGCGCCTGGAGCCGCGCGCGCTGCCCGAGCTCATCGCCCTCCAGCGCGAGCTGCGGCCGGCGTTGGAGCGGGCCGCAGAGGTGGTCCATCCGGACGAGCCCGAGCTCCGCGGCATCTACGGCGTCATCTTCTGGGAACCGCTCGACCCGGGCTCGGCGCCGACCCCGGCCGGCCGACCGGCCATCGCGCAGCGCAACGTCACGGTCTTCGCCGACGGCGAAGTCGATCGATCGCCGTGTGGTTCGGGCACCTCGGCGCGCCTGGCGATCATGCACGCGCGCGCCGAGATCGCGGTCGGCCAGCGACTCCACCATCGCTCCATCGTGGACTCGGCGTTCGACGCCTGGGTGACGGGCACGACGGCGGTGGCCGGGCGGCCTGCGGTCATCACCGAGATCGAGGGCTCGGCGTTCCTGACCGGCGAGCACACCTTCGTCCTCGACGCACGCGACCCGCTCGGGACCGGCTTCCTGCTCCGTTGACCCACGCTCGCGCGGGGTATGCTCCGGGCCTGCCGACTGGCTACGACACGGAGGATGCGCCGATGACAGGTTTTCTGATCCGGACCGCCGCGACGGCGATCACGTTCGCGATCGTCGCGTACCTCCTGCCCCAGATCTCGTACGGCGACTCGATCCCGACGCTCATCGTGGTCGCGATCATCGCGGGTCTGCTCAACGCCTTCGTCAAGCCCATCATCGGGACCTTCTCGCTGCCGCTGACGATGATGACCTTCGGGTTGTTCGGCCTCGTCATCAACGCCGCGCTGCTGCTCGGCGTCGCCTTCGTGGCCGATCGCGCGGGCTTCACCTTCACGGTCGGGGGCTTCCCGCCGGAGTTCGGGCTGTCGGCCATCGTGGCGGCCGTCATCGGCAGCATCGCGATCTCCATCGTGGGCACGATCGTGGGCATGGTGGTCAAGGACTGACGCTCGGCGGGGCTCCGCCGGTCGGGCCGGCGCCGATGGCACCGGAAGCGGAGCTGTGGTCCGCGCTCCGACGGGCCGCCCGGCGTCGCCCGACCCCGTTCTACGCCACGGACATGGACGCACTCGATGCGGCCTGCGCCGCGGTCACCGACGCATTTCCCGATCCCTGGCTCCGGCAGTACTCGGTCAAGGCCGACGACACGCCCGCGGTCATCGCCGCGGTGGCGGCCCGGGGGTTCGGGGCGAACGTCGTGTCGCGCGGCGAGTGGGCCGCCGCCCGTCGCTCCGGCGTCCCGGACGAGCACATCACCCTGGAGGGTGTGGGCAAGACCACGGCTGACCTTCGGGCCGCCATCCGGGCAGCGGCGGACGGCCGGCCTCTGCGCTGGATCGCGCTCGAGTCGCCAGACGAAGCGGCTGCGCTCGGGTCGCTGGCCCGTCGCCTCGCCAGTCGTGCGCACGCGGGCCTGCGCGTGGACGTCCTGTATCGCCTCAATCCCGATGTCGCCCCCGAGACGCAGGCGGGCCTGGCCGTCGGCGCCGGGTCGAGCAAATTCGGCATGACCGAGATCGAGATCGCGGCGGC
>JANOTJ010000503.1:0-2354 GCA_031416295.1 Chloroflexota bacterium | reverse complement strand
GATCTCCGCCAGCATGTCCTCGTTCATGGAAGCCGCGCGCCGACAGTCATTCCGGTCGATCTGGCGATCGTGCCCAATTCGACCGGAGTCGCGAGATGTCCCCTTGAACCCACGGCCGTGGTACTCAGGGCTGCCATCAGGTTCGCCAGCTCGGCGCTTTCCGTGTCTGGCCAGCCCTTGGTAACACCGTAGGCAAAGGCTCCCGCGAAGCAGTCGCCGGCTCCCGTCGCGTCCACCGACTTGACCTGGTGCCCAGGGATGGCCATCGGATCGCCGGTGGAGCCAGCAAGGACACAGCCGGCAGCTCCAAGGGTCACAAGGATCGTGGCTGGTCCGGCCGAGCGGAGCGTATCCAGAGCGTCGCCGATCTGCGTGCCGAAGTGCTGCGCGCCCGTCGAGTTGACGAACAGGATGTCGGTCAACTTCAAGAGCTCCCCGAGACATGGGACCTGGAGACCGAATGCCTCGAGGTCCAGGCCGGTCGTGATACCGCGTCGCCGGGCCTCCTGGAGGACGCCGAGTGCGGGGGCACCTTCGCTGGCGACCACATGGATGAACCGAAGCCCGTCGAAGGCGCCTGGTTCGAGGCACTCGTAGGCCCGACCGGGCGAGGGGATCGGGAACTCCAGGAGGGCCGTGTCGCCATCTCCGCTGACGAGGGCGATCGTGTGAAACGTGGGCGCGCGGACGGCCTGGACCCAGCGTGTATCAACACGGCGACGGGCAAGGTCCGCGACGGAGGCCCGACCATGCTCATCCTCCCCGATCGTGGCCGCCACCCCCGCGCGTCCTCCGAGGGCCGCGAAGGCCGATGCAGCATTGGCAGCCATCCCACCGGGGTACTCCCCGATCGGTTCGAGGGTGATCTTCTCGCCGGCTGATGGCAGGTGCTCGACGCGGACCGCAATCTCGACACTGATCGTCCCGAACGCGAGGTACTCGGGCGCATCGATCGGCAAAGCCGGAGACGTCACGTCAGGAAATCGGAATAGATCCCGCCCTCATAGATCTGGACGTCGATGATGTCCGCATGCGTCTTGTCCCCGCTGTTGTAGTACGAACCCCCAAGCCGTTCCGCCAGAAAGTATGCAAGGGATTGCGAGGGGAGTGCGTAGGTCAGTGGCGCCAGATCAGATGGAACTGCCGGCATCGGGTAGACCACGTCAGCGAGCTCGGTAAATGCGCCTGAGGCCCGCTCCTCCGTGACCACGGCCAGGTGCACACCCAGCCCATGGAGCCCGCGGGCGATCTCCGTACTGCGAGCCAGGCCCCGGTCAGGGGGCGCCAACAGGATCACCCGGAAGCGCTCGTCGATGATGGAGAACTCGTCGTGCGCGTACTCCTCGGTTTCCTGCGAGATCGTGATGAGCTGCGGGATCTCGAAGAACTTCCGCGCGGCGAACCTCGCGGTCGCATATTGGGCACCCGCACCCAGGACCAATATGGGCGTCGACCGGGTGAACGCCTTACTGTGCTGCTCCGCAGCCGCGCGAACCACGTCATGGGCGGCCCCGACATGGTCACCCGCACGGTCGATCTCGGCGCGCAGGACGGCGATCGCCGCTGCGTCTCGCCCGAACGCGGCGGCGAGCTCCAGGTGCGCCATCAGTGCGACGGCATACGACGTTGTCCCGGGAACGAACCCGAGTCTTGGGAAGTCGAGGATCATGGTCCCGTCTGACGGCTCGAGCGCAAGGGGCGACTCGACGTTGGCGGTGATGACGAGCGTCCTCAGGCCGCGGCTTCTCGCCACCCGAACGCTTTCCACGACCCGGCGGACGGTGCCGGACTGCGAGAGCGCCACGACCAGGGATCCGGCCGGAGCCGTGCCAACCAGGCCGTAGGAGAAGCTCATCGCCGGCACGGCCTCCACGGCCAGACCAGTCAGGCGCTCCCACGTCATCCGGGTTGCCATCCCGGCGTCAAGGCTGTCACCGCAGCCGACGAGGTAGATCCTGGGCAGTTCGCCCTTGATCGCTGCCGCGACCTCCTGGGCGGCCGCGCGTAGCGGGCCCGCCATCTCGCGCAGGACATCGCCCTGACGATGGATGTCGCGTCGAAGGAGTTCCAGGTCGGTCACCCGCTGGGCTGGTGCATCGGTCATGAACTACTCCTCCGTCTTTCGTCTCGGACGATCGCCTCGCAGCATCCAGCGCCCGTCCGCGTCAATCGCGCTCGCCCAGGATGGCCGGCACGACCACGAAGTCGCCGTCGCGCGCCGGCGCGTTGGCCAGCACGTCCTGCGCATCCAGCGAGGGACCCGCGACGTCCTCACGAAGGATGTTCTCCAGCTCGATGGTCTGGGCAGTCGGGGCGATGTGGTCCGTGGGGACGGTGGCGAGGATGGCGTACTG
>JANOTJ010000502.1:0-2293 GCA_031416295.1 Chloroflexota bacterium | reverse complement strand
GACCCGGCCACGACCCTGGCGGATTACACCCTGGTGCGCGCCTCGCTGATGCGCCTCCTGGATCCGGCGGCGATGGGGCGCTTCCGGGTCATGGCGTTTGGACGCGATTGGCCGGACGCGTCAGGCAGGGCGCCGCTGGGCCTGTTCTCATTCGCCCTCCCCACGATGTCCAGGCCGACTACGGACCGAGCGCTCCGATCGGGATCACCGCGACCCCATCATCGCGAACATAGCCGTACCCCGTCCCGACGATGACCGCAAGGACCGCGGGCTCGCCGGCCCTGGCCGTGTCGACTCGTTCGGCGAAGCGGAGCAGGCCACGAGCCGCGTCGTCGACCAGGGCGTGGCCGAGTTTCACCTCGAAGGCGCCCCATCTCCCGCCGCCCGTCTCGACGATTGCGTCGACCTCCAGGCCGGTGTTGTCACGGTATTGGAGGACCTGCCCGTCATTGGCCTGCGCATAGACGCGCAGGTCTCGAAGCACCATCGACTCGAACACGAAGCCGAACAGGTTGAGGTCGCGACGAAGCTGAGTTGGTGTCGCGTTCATGGCGGCGATCGCCAGCGACGGATCGGCGAGGTGACGCTTGGCCTCGCTCCGCAGAATGGACTTCGAGCGAAGCGCCGGGGCCCACGGCGGCTGGTCCTCAGTGATCATCAGGCGATCGAGCGCGACGAGGTACTCGCGGACCGTCTCTCGATCGAGCGGCCCGTCAGCACCGCCGGTGTCGGACGCCAGCGTGCTGATCGCCGCGTACGTCGCGACGTTGCGAGCAAGTGCCCGCAGGAGCCGCATCACCCGCGCCGGATCGCGTCGTGGACCGATCACGTCGCCGACATCGACACGCGTGATCTCACCGAGATAGTCCCGATTCGCTCGAAGCGCCTGCGCGACCGTGAGGCCGGATCGGCCAGGCCATCCGCCGACCGAGGCGTGTTCGATCAGGTCGGTCACCGCAAGGCCCGGATCCGGGCTACGGGCCGGGCGGCCGGCGAGCAGGTCAGCGAGGGAGACGGTCCCGGTCGAGTGGCCGGTCTCGAACAGGCTCATCGGTCGCATCCGAAGTCGGGTCAAGCGACCCGCACCGGTGTGGCGGGTGACGTCGTCGCCGGGGATCGCCGACCCGGTCAGGATGAACTGACCAGGCTTCTGCCGGTCATCGACGGCCCGGCGTACGTGATTCCAGATGGACGGCTCGATCTGCCATTCATCGATCAGCCGCGGCGTGGCCCCCTCGAGGACGAGTTCGGGGTCCAGCCTCGCCGATAGTCGGGCTGCAGCGTCGACATCGAGCCGCACCTCGCTCGCGGCCATCTGTCGCGCCGTTTCTGTCTTCCCGACTGCCTTGGGCCCCTCGATGACGACGGCGCCCGTCGCCTGGAGTCGGAGGGCCAGTTCCTGGTCGACGATGCGCTTGATGTAGGCCATGTCATCCCATCGAATGCCATCGATCGTCGATGCCGCGATCAATGGCTCTCCTATCAGGCCGCAGATTGTACCGGTGTCAGGCCCCGATATGTGGTGCCCGTGAGCCTCAGATCATCACGATGTTTGGAGCTACGGTGAACGCCCTATTGCGGGCGGGACGGGCGGACGACCACACTGCAGATGGTCGTCGCACGACCCACCGCCGGGGAGCGGAGCGTGGACCTGCACGCGCGCTCGGCACGCTCCGCTTCCCGACCCGGTGCGCGTCTGACCGGGCGACCCCCAGGTACTCCCAGTACCCGATCCCGCACCGTCGATGGTCGCCCCGTGCAGGATCGACACGCCGGTGCGGTCATTGGCTCGCCCGGCGCACCGGCTGGCGCTTTCCCGCCGCGTCGCGCCTCTGACAGATGCGCTCCGCGGACACCCGTGCGTGGACCCACGCCCAAATCGACGAAGGATGTCGTGTGGGTCGCGGACCACGAGGCGTTCGTCGCGAACACGCATCTGGTGGTGAGCGGGTCGAAGTGGGTTGGTCAGTGGGTCGTTTCGGCCCGGCTCCACGAAGCGTTCGTGGCCGGAGCGGCAGTGCGAGTACCGGCCTCGTGCAGCAGCGCGGCCGTCACAGACCCGGCGCGTTCCGACCGTCCGGATTCCGCTGCTAGAATGGCGGCGGCGTGGACGGGTCCCCGTGATCGCGTCTGCCATCCGCTCGTTCGTGGATCTCCGGCGGCGGCCGCCCGGCCTGGCCCCGCTTGAAAAGGGAGTTCGGTTGGAACAGCTCTGGTACGTCGTGGGCTTCGCCGTCGCAGGCGTTTCGTTCGTGTTCCTGACGATCGGCGCCGCATGGCTCATCTCCCATCG
>JANOTJ010000501.1:0-4394 GCA_031416295.1 Chloroflexota bacterium | reverse complement strand
CACGACGATGGGCTGCGCGCCACTCGCCCGCGCGGCGCGCAGCAGGTCGCCGGGCAGGCGCTCCGCCGATCCCGCCAGCGCCCGATGGCCGAGCGCCCAGAACTTGCCGACATAGGCCACGAGGATGATCGCCAGCGAGTCCCGGAGCACGACGCCATAGCCGATGAGCACCGCGAGGGCGAGCGTGGAGCCGGGTACGGCGAAGCCGACGGCAACCGCGCCACCCAGAAGCCGGCCGGCACGCCGCCCGACGGCGACGACCACGCCGCCGAGGACGGTCACGATGGTCGCCGCCGCGATGGCCAGCCCGACGCTCCGGGCCAGCGCCCCGATGGTGCGCGGATCGAGCACCTCGGCGAAGTTCGCGAGCGTCCAGTTCTCGGGCGTGGGCGGCAGCCCCACGGCCCGGGTCAGGGCCACGAGCACGAGCGCAAGGATCGGCCCGATCGCGGTCAGCGCGACAGCGGCGATGATCAGCGCCACCCCGATCCGGTTGGCCCGCCCCGGTTGGGCGGCCATCGGCGAGGTGCTCCGCGTCCGCTCGGCTGGCGGTCCACCGAGCAGGCGGTCCGACGCGATGACCGCCGCCGAGGCGATGGTCACGAGGACGAGTGCCAGGACCACGGCTCGATCGAAGGCGGCGGGATCGGCGGAGAACGCCAGGTCCTGGTACAGCCGCGTGGTGATCGTGGAGACGCCGCCTGGGATGCCCAGCACCGCCGGCACCCCGAACGCGTTGAGGGTCAGCACGCCGACGAGCACGCCTGCACCCAGAATGGGCCGGCGCAGAAGTGGCAGGCTGACCGTCCGGAGCGCCGTCAGGGCGCTCGCCCCACTGGCCCGCGCGGCCCGCTCGAGGTCCGCCTCGCCCCGATCGGCGAGCGCCGCGGCGACCACGAGGTAGACCACGGGCACGGCTTCGATGGCCAGGACCACGATCACCCCCGCCAGCCCGTACAGCCCGGGCAGCTCCAGTCCCAGCCAGCGCTGGCTCAACCCGCGCGGGCCATAGGCGGCCGCCCAGCCCAGGGCCGAGACGAATGGCGGCACGAACAGCTGCGCGACCATCGCGCCCCGGACGAGCCAGCGACCGCGCGAATCTGCGCGCTCGCCGACCAGGGCGGCGATCGTGCCCAGCGTGACCGCGCTGGCCGCGACGACCAGGGCGAGCCCGATCGAGGTGGCGACCGCGCGTCCGCCGGCGCCCGCGAGGGCTCGCCCGAGCGCATCGGGCCCGAGGTCGGCGACCGTGCCCGCCAGACGCGCCAGCGGATAGCCCACCAGGGCCAGCACCGCGACGACGACGACGGCCGCTCCGAGCGCTCGCGGCGAAACGACCCCTGACGGGCGTCGTCCGGCCTCAGCCACCGTCGTCGGTCATTCCCCGAAGATCGCCCGGAAGTCGGCGAGGAGCTCGTCCTGCCGCCCGAACGCTGCCGCGAAGTCCGGCCGGACCTGGAGGCCCTCGATCGGCGGGCCGCCGGCGATCTCGGGCCGGGCCGGCTGCCAGCCCGTCTCGGCGATGCGCGACTGGCCCTCGTCGCTGAGCACGAAATCGATGAACGAGCGCGCCGCGGCCGCGTTGTCGCTGGCCGCGAGCGCGGCGATCGGGCTGGCCATGGTCACGGATCCCGACGTCGGCCAGACGAGCTGCACCGGCGAGCCCTTGGCGATGGCGCTGCGAGCCGAGAAATCGAGGGTGATGCCGGCCTTGAAGCGACCTTCCGCGACACCCGTGGTCACCTCGTCGGGCGACTTCACCACGACCGCGCCGTTGTCCTTGAGGCGCTCATAGAACCCGAACCCATACGCCGGATCCTGCGCGAAGTGCCCGAGCAGGCCGAATGCCGAGCCCGCGAAGCCGGGGTCGGGGATGGCCACCGCATCGACCAGCGACGGGTCAGTGAGGTCCGACCAGTCGGCGGGTGCCGGGGCAAGGTCCGCACCCGCGACGATGACCATGTTCAGGAGCCGGGTGCCCGTGTAGGTCGGCGCCTGATCGCCCGGCGCGAGCGTCGCGGCATCGGCCGGCGTGTAGGCCGCGAGGAGGCCGTCGGCATCGTATTGCTGGACGCTCAGCGGATCGCTCAGCCAGAACAGGTCCGCCTTGACCCCACCGGACCGCTGTTCCGCGGCGATGCGCGCCGTGACCTCGCCGGTCGGGGCACGGAAGAGGTCCACCTTGACGCCCGGGTGCGCTGCCTGGTAGCCCGCCACGACCGCCTCGACCGTGGCCGCCGTCACCGTCGAGTACAGGGTGATCGTGCCGGTCACCTCGGGAGCGTCGGTCGGCGCGATCGGCGGGGCGGATGTCGCCGCTGCGCCCGAGGCAGCGATCGGCGGGGCGGAGGTCGGAAGGCTCGGGGCGACGCTGCTGCCAGAGCCAGCGCATCCGGCGACGAGGACGGTGATGAGGCTTGCGACAAGCAGGGAGGCGACGGGTCGCGTGAACTTCGTGAACATGCGGAACGCTCCTTCGCATAGCGGAATGCCCTCGGTCCGGATCACGCTGACCCGCCGGCTTCCGACGCTTAGCGGTTGCGATCGCTGGGTGTGCGCGGCAAGCCGCGCGTCGGGGTCACTCCATCGCGGCTCGTGCGCCCGGGTGGGCCACCTTCTCGTTGGTGATGTCGATCTGGCTCATGGTGAAGTGACGCAGGTTCATCAACTGGCGCCGACTGAGCCGATCGCAGACCCAGCCCCAGTGCATGGACACCCAGTCGCCCACGGTGTAGCCCGGGGCAAGCCCGAGCCCGCCCGTAGACCCGCGCACCGTCTCGACCTGTGGGTCCCCGAAGCCAAGTCGGGAGCCATCCCAGGTCAGTGGTCGGGACAGCACGTCGACCTGCTCGCCCTTCACCGCGACCACCTGGCCCCAGCGGATGCGGCAGCTCTGGAGGACGTGCAGGGGCGTCTCACCGCGATGCGAGCCCAGCAGTCCGACCCACGGGTAGACCCCGAACACGTGGAAACTGTGATGCGGGACGGCGCCCGCCGGGATGGCCTCGGCCAGGAAACCGAAGGTGGTCCCGGCCCGGCGCTTGAAGCGGTCCTCGAGTGAGTTCCCGAAGTCGTGCATGTCCACGCGCTTGAGGAGCCCGTTGCCGACCCAGTACGCCTCCACGACCCGCCGATCGAGGGGATCCTGGATGCCGGCCATCCCGGCGATGGTCTCGAGATACGGCCAGGCGCCGGCGAACCCCTTGGCGAGCTCCACGAGCCCGCGGTCCACGACGCCCGCGGCGCCGTACTCCAGGACCGCCCGGCTGTCAGGCGGGCCGCAGAAGCCGAGTTCGTTGGGCGGGTAGGCATAGCGGGCGAACAGGCTGGCGCCGGCGATCGGACCCTCGGCTGCGAAGGTCCCCGTCGCGGCCGTCGCTGCGGGACCATCCCCGAGCATCGAGATCGGCTCCGTGGCGGGCACCCCCGTGAGCGACGGCGTCGCTCCGGTCGCCTGCGCCGCGCGGAGTTGATCGAAATTCATCCCTTAGCCTCCTCGAGTGGTCGGATGGACTCCACGCCCCGGAAGAAGCCCAGGGCGTCCATCGCCTCGGCCTCGGTCATCTTCTCCAGCGCGAATCCCAGGTGGATGACGATCCAGTCCCCGACGCCCGGCGGGTCATCGGCCAGCAGTCCCAGGTGGATGTCGCGGACGACGCCCTGCACGTCCACCCGCGCGAACTCTGGGCGGTCCGCGGGGACGTCCACGATACGCCCGGGGATCCCGAGGCACATCGTCAGCGACCCACGGCGAGGTCGACCGACGGCGCACTCGCCGGCGCCGGCGCTGGCGCACTCGCTGGAGCCGGAGCCGCCGGCGCTGCCGTCGCATAGGTGATCGATTCGAGGATCAGCTCGTCGCCTCCGTTCGCGTCCACGTCCACTGCACCGCAGGCCGGGCACGCTGGCAGGCGCTCCAGCGTGTCGGTCGTGGCGTCACAGCTGTGGCAGCGGATGTTGATGGGCAGGATCACGAGGTCGAGTGCCGCGCTCCCGAATGGCGTGCCCGAGCCGACAGGCTGGATGGCCTGCTCGAGAGCAGCGCGATCGAGCGCGTGGCGGACCCCGGCACGCACCCGAAGCCGGGCGACCGGGGCGGTCGCCGACAGCGATGATGATGGCATCCGAGTCTCCAGCTACTTCCGGGCACCACGGGTCAAGGGCGTTTCGATCACCGTCTATCTTCCTCCTTTCGGGTCTGGCTCGGAACTCCGCGAGGATTCGCTGGGCGTGCTCGTGGAGCAGCCTGCCGCGTCCCGCGCCCGCCCGTGCCGCTGCCCAGCCACGCGGGGTGGAGTACCATCCCGGCAACATGGACCTCCTGGCGATCCTGGTCGTGATCCTGATCCTCGTGCTCGTGTGGCGCGGCCCCAAGACCCTGCCCAAGATCGGTG
>JANOTJ010000500.1:0-1575 GCA_031416295.1 Chloroflexota bacterium | reverse complement strand
GACCTTTCGTACGTTCAGCGGGCGCCATCCAGAGGCGCTGACCTGAACGCTACCTGCGCCAGGCCACCCTCGATGTGAGCCGCGTCACGCTGGCACTGACCAGGGCGCTGTCGGCGCCTTGGCGACCCCCTGGCACTTCGCCGCAGCGTCGAGCGTCTCGTCCGACGGCTCCACGTTCAAGTCGTCGATCACGCGCCGCCGGAAGAATTCGCAGGCGCGGGCGTCGCAGGACGTGATGCGCACTACAGCCGTGGTCGCCGGCGGAGCGTAGGTTGTCCGTCGACGGCAGCCCAGCCGATCGATACACAGGTCGCACCCAGGGAGGCAACCATCACCATGGATCGTCGTCGCATCCTTATCGCCGGCATCGGCGCCAGTCTTGTCCTCGCGATGTGGGAGATGATCGTCGAGGCGGTCATCCCCGATGGCGCCGGCTTCTTCGGACCTCCGATCGCCATCGGCGCAACCATCGTCCGGGACCTGCAGGGCTCGGCCAACCCCATCGCGTTCAACGCCGTCGCGTTGGTCCTCGGCCTGATGGGTCACATGATGAATTCGGTCATCCTGGCCGTGATCTTCGGGCTCATCGTATCGCGGCTGGCCCCGTCGGCCGCAGGCACGATCGCCCTCGGCATGGCCTGGGGCGCCGCCGTCTTCGCTGCGATGTGGTTCGTGGCCGTGCCCGCGATCGACCCATTGATGCTCAACCTCAACGCGGCCGTGTTCTTCGCCGCCCACCTCATGTGGGGCGCCGCCCTCGGGGTCATCTGGACGCGGTTCGGAGCAACGACGGAACTCAGCCTCGCTCGCTGATCCGCACATTCAGGCACGCTAGGCTTCCGCGCCGCGATCCTCGCCCGGAACGAGGGGCGACTGCGGCCCGGAACGCGAGGGCCACGATGGCTCGGATGGACCCACTCCCGGCCGATGCGCGGCCGGAGCTCGCCGCGGCGTTCGACACATTCGAGCGCATTCTCGGGGTGGTCCCGAACAGCCTGCTGACGATGCAGCGCCGGCCGCGGATCGTCGCCGCGTTCGAGGCCCTGACCGAGGCGGTCATGGACCCCGAATCGGCCGTGGACCCGGGGCTCAAGCGACTCGCGGCGCACATGGCCAGCCGCGCCGCAGGGTGTCAGTACTGCCAGGCCCACTCGCTGGTCGCCGCCGGCAAGAGCGGCATCAGCGATGACAAGATCGCCGCGGGCGGGAAACACGTGCACCCCGGATGAGCGCCGGGGAGCGGACGGAGCGCGGCGATCCCGATCCTCCTGAACGCTGGCGCATCCTCGTGCTGCTCGGAGTCGGCGAGCTGCTGGCGATGTCGCCATGGTTCAGCGCATCCGCGGTCGCGCCGCTGCTGACCGGCGACTGGGGACTCGCCGGCCTGGATCTTCCCCTGCTGACCATCGCCGTCCAGCTCGGGTTCGTGGCGGGGGCTCTCCTGCTGGCCATCACGGGCGCCGCGGACGTCGTGTCCGGGCGTGTCCTGTTCCTCGCCGGAGCCGCGCTGGCTGCCGCGGCCAACCTCGGCTTTGCGTACGTGGCTCGGGACTTCGCCTCTGCCATCCCATTCCG
>JANOTJ010000499.1:0-14449 GCA_031416295.1 Chloroflexota bacterium | reverse complement strand
CGCGCTGGCCCTGCCCTTCGCGAGCGACCGTCAGCCGCGGGCCTTCCCGCCCGAGCCCGCCAAGTCCCTGGGCGCGTGGCTCATCCGGGAAGCGGCCTCTCGACGCGAGTCCCGGGAGGAACTGGGCCGCCCAGTGGGCCGGCTGACCCGGGAGCTGTCGCGGCTGTCGCGTCGTTTCGGCTACCACCTGGGCCCGGAGTAGGCGTGGGCCGCGGGTGGCTCGCGGTGGCTCGCGGTGGCTCGCGGTGGCTCGCGGTGGCGGGACGCCCTCCCTCCGCCCAGCCCGTTTCCTCCGCCCGCGCCCTCCCCGCGCCCCTTGTACGGGGGCGCCCTTCTTCCGCCCTGGGCGTGAGCGCAAGCCGTAGATGCACATTCCCAACGAATGCCTCGTGGATCGATCCCCACACTGACATCCGTGTCGATCTGGTCGAGCGATCGTGCACGGCTGTGTTGAATGTGCATCTGAGGCTTGCGCCGGCCGTGCGCGGCCGCGACGGATGAGGTGCGCGGACGCGGCGGATGACGCGTGCGCGGCCCCGTGCCGCGGCCGTGCCGCGGCCGCGCGCGGCCCCGGGATGGGTCAGGCATGCGGCGCTGTCGGGAGCGCTTCGCTTCGGCCTCCGTCCTGAGGCCCGCCGGCGGCGGGAATCGGGCGAATCGGGTATCCTACCGAGTCCCCAGCGCTCGCCGGTCGTGCGTCGCAGTCACGTGCAGGAGACCCCATTGAATAGCCGACCCCCGCTGAAGCCCGCCATCGCGAATGAGCCGTTCAAGCACGTGATCGACGAGTACAAGCACCAGGCGCAGACGATCACCTGCACCTGTGGATGGCACGGCAGCTCGGCGGCGATGGATCGCGGCGGGTCCGAGTGGACCGCCCACCTGATCGAGGTCCGCGGCAAGAAGCGCTGACGACGCGCCGGCGCACGACGCGCCACGCTGCGAGACGACCCGGCAGCCTCCGTGCTCCGGGTCGTTCCATGTCCGGGACGCCTCGACGCCCTGCTAGCCTTGGCAGCGTGGACCTGCCGAGCACGCCGCCGTTCGCCATCCGGGTGCGCCTGCTGACACCGCTCGACGATGGTGGCACGCGCCACGAGTCCGACGCGCTCATCGCGATCGACGCCGCAGGGCGGATCGCCGCCGTGACGCCGGCCGCCGATGCGCCGCCCGAGGCGCTCGCCAACGCCAGGGACCTCCGACCCTGGGTCTTGATGCCAGGGTTGGTCGACCTGCATGCGCACCTGCCGCAGCTCCCGACCGCGGGCCTCGGTGCCGGCCTGGACCTGTTGACCTGGCTCGATCGCTACATCTTTCCGCTGGAACGGGCCTTCGACGAGGCGACTGCCGAACGGGTGGCTCCGGCCGCCTGGCGGGCCTTCGCGGCAGTCGGCACGACCACCGCTCTCGTCTACGGCGCGGTCTACGAGTCGAGCCTGGACGCCACGTTCCGGGCTGCCGAGGCGCACGGCATCCGGGCGATCATCGGCAAGGTGATGATGGATCGGATCACCTACGACCCGACCATCGATCCGACCGCGATCCTGGACCAGAGCCTGGCCGAGAGCGCGCGCCTGATCGAACGCTGGGACGGGGCCGCCGACGGTCGACTCCGCTACGCCGTCACGCCGCGGTTTGCCGTTTCGTGCACGGCCGACATGCTGCGCGAGTCCGCGTCCCTCGCCGCGGCAACGGGCGCGTACTGGCAGACGCACGTGTCCGAGGACCGTGGCGAGATCGCCGAGGTCGCGCGGCTCTTTCCCGAGGCGCTCGACTACGTAGATGTCTACGACCGGGCGGGCGGCCTGGGCCCTCGGACGGTCCTCGCCCACGCGGTCCACCTGTCCGACCGGGAACTGGCACGGCTTGTCGAGAGCGGGACTCGCGTGGCGCATTGCCCGGTCTCGAACCTGTTCCTCGCGTCGGGGATCATGCCCCTCGGGCGGTACGTGGAGGCGGGCCTGTCGGTGGGGCTCGGGTCGGACGTGGCCGGCGGACCGGATCTGTCGATGTTCACCGTGATGCGAGGCGGGTTCTACTCGCAGAACGCGCTGCGCGTCGCCGGCGCGGCGGACGCCGGGCCCGGACCCGGCGGGCCGCTCCTCGGGCCGCTCGACTGGCTCGCCATGGCCACGCTCGGTGGCGCCCGTGCCCTCGGCCTCGGCGATGTCATCGGCTCCCTGGAGGTCGGCAAGGAGGCGGACCTCATCGCCGTGGATCCCTCGTTCGCGGCTCCGCTCGCGGACCAGCCACCCGACGCTGACGCGGCCGATCTCGCGTCTCGCCTCATCTTCCGCTCGCATCCCGACATGGTCCGAGCCGCCTGGGTCCGCGGCCGTCGCCTGGATGGCCCAGCGGGAGGTCGATGACGCGAGGTCGGCGACTCGGTCGTCCTGGGCGGCGGCGAGTACACGGACGAGGCCTGGGTGTCGGAGCGCCTCGTCGGGCCGCCCATCGTCGCCGAGTGCCGCACCGGGCGATACGCCCTGGTCACGTCGGTCGTGAGCAGCCCCGCGCGTTGATCCCGAATCGCACTGCATACGCCGCGGCGCGTACGCTGCGCCTGTGAGTGACAGCGTGGACTTCCTGATCACGGGCGGCACGATCGTGGATGGGACCGGGGAACCGGCACGGCCGGGCACGGTCCTGATCAGCGGCGACCGCCTGCGGGTGACAGCGCCCGACGAGCCGGAACCCACCCACGTCGGCCGCCGCATCGATGCCACGGGACACGTCGTCGCTCCGGGCTTCATCGACCTGCACAGCCACGGCGGCCTGGTCATCCTCGCCGAGCCGCGCCATGAGCCGAAGGTCCGCCAGGGCGTCACGACCGAGATCGTCGGGGTCGATGGCAACGGCTTCGCCCCGTTCACGCGGCGTGAGGACCTGCTCGCGTTCGTCGAGCTCGATTCGGGCCTCGATGGCCGGCCGGACATCGACTACGACTGGCGCTCCGTGGCCGACTACCTGGCCCGCTTCGATGACGCGGTGAGCGTCAACATCGGCACGCTCGTCGGCAATTCGCAACTCCGGATCGATGCCCTGGGCTGGGACGACGTACCCGCCGACGACCACGCGATCGACCGGATGCGCGGGCTCCTGCGTGAGGCCATGGCCGATGGCGCGGTGGGCGTGAGCTCCGGATTGGACTACCCGCCGGGCAGCTACGCCACGACCGGGGAGCTGGCCGCGCTCACGCGGACCGCGGGCGAAACCGGCGGCATCTACCACACCCACGTGCGCTATCCGCTCGGCGATCGCTTCCTGGACCCGATTCGCGAGGCGATCGAGATCGGGCGGCGTGCCGAGGCGCCGTCCCACATCACCCACTTCTACCACCGCCAGACCCACCCGGGCGGGCCCGAGCAGTTGCTCGCGCTGATCGATGACGCGCGCGCCGAGGGCCTGGACGTGACCTTCGATACGTACCCGTCGGAGTGGGCGAGTACGCGGCTGCTCATCCAGTTGCCCGGGTGGATCCAGGCGGGTGGGCCTGCGGCGCTCAAGGGGCGGCTCGCGGATCGCGCCGCTCGCGAACGCGTCCGAGATGAGCTCCGGGCGCGGGGCGCTGCGTACACCAGCCCGGCCGGCTGGGCCGATGTCCGTCTCGGTGGCTTCCGGCGGCCGGACCTCCTGCGCTGGGAGTCGCGGACCGTGGCCGACGTCATGGCTGAGACCGGGCACGACGCGGTCGATGTGATCTGCGACCTGCTGCTCGCCGAGGATCTCGGCGTCAACCAGGTCACGAGCGGGCCGTGGACCGAGACGCTCCGGCCGTTCATCGCCCATCCGGTCGGGATGGTCGGCACGGACTCCACGTTCGTCGGGGCCAAGCCGGGACCACGGACGTACGGCTCGTTCCCGCGGATTCTCGGACAGTTCGTCCGCGACGAGCAGCTGCTGTCGCTCGAGTCCGCGGTCCACAAGATGACCGGGGCGGCGGCCGCTCGGTTGGGGCTGCGCCAGCGCGGCGTGCTGCGCGACGGGGCGTTCGCGGATCTCGTCGTATTCGATCCTTTGACGGTCCGCTCGAACGCGACCTACGACGAGCCTCGCCAGTACCCGACCGGGATCGAGCACGTCATCGTCAACGGGACGCTCGTCGTGGCCGGTGGCATCCACACCGGCGCCACGTCGGGTCGAGGGATCCGGCTCGGGCGCGACTGAGCGCTGCCGTTCTCGCTGATCGCCGGGTGGTATCGTCCCTGCCCATGACGACCGGCACCGGCCCCGCGGACGCCCTCGTCATCCAGCCGGGCACGATCGCGCCAGGCCGAGCCCGGCCGGCGGACCCATATCGCCGCGAAGGTCCGGCCAAGCTGACCGGGACGGCCCTGTACACGGACGACATCGTGGTCCCAGGGGCCTGGTACGGCGCCACGATCCGCTCGACCGACGCGCACGCCACGTTCGACGCGCTGGACCTCGACCCGACCTTCGATTGGGCCAGGGTCATCGTCGTGACTGCGGCCGACATCCCGGGCGACAACGTCGTGCAATCGATCAAGAGCGACCAGCCGATCCTCGTCCCGATCGGCGGCGAGATCCGCCACCACGCCGAGCCGCTCGCGCTCCTGGCAGCGCCCGACAAGCAGACCCTGCGCGAGGCTCGCCGACGCGCCCACGCGCGCACGACGGCGCTCCCGCCGGTCTTCGACCCGGAGGCGTCCGAGCACACCTTCGCGAGCTACCTGATCGAGCGCGGGTCGGTCGACGAGGCCTTCGCCGGCGCCGACATGATCCTCGAGGGCGAGTACCGCGTCGGCCACCAGGAGCAGCTGTACATCGAGAACAACGCGATGATCGCCGTGCCCACGGACGGCGGCGGCGTGACCGTCACGGGCTCGCTCCAGTGCCCGTATTACCTGCACGGCGCCCTGAAGCGCGGCCTTGGGCTCGATGATGGAAAGGCCCGCGTCATCCAGGCCGAGACCGGCGGCGGGTTCGGCGGCAAGGAGGAGTTCCCCAACGTCATCGGCCTCCATGCGGCCCTGCTCGCGCGCAAGGCCCAGAAGCCGGTCCGGATGATCTACGAGCGGCACGAGGACATCGCGGCGACCACCAAGCGCCACCCGGCGATCGTCCGCCACCGGACCGGCGTGACCCGTGACGGGACGCTCCTCGCCCAGGACATCGAGATCGTCATGGACGGCGGGGCGTACTGCACGCTGACGCCCGTGGTCCTGTCCCGTGGCGCCCTCCATGCCGGCGGGCCGTATCGATGTCCGAACGTGCGCATCCGTGCCCGTGCGACCGCCACCAACACGCCGCCCAATGGTGCATTCCGCGGATTCGGGGCGCCGCAGACCGAGTTCGCGGCCGAGACCCACCTCAATCGCATCGCCGAGGCGCTCGGGATCTCGCCGCTCGATATCCGCCGGCGCAACGTCTACCACCCGGGCGACGTGACGCCGACGGGCCAGATCCTGCGCGACAGCGTGGCCGGCGAGGAGGTCCTGGAGCGCGCGGCTGAGGCCGCGGAGTTCGAGCGGATGCGGGCACGGACCGCGGATGCGCGGCGGCGGCGCGCGGGCTCGGGCTCCATCCCGGGCGGACCGTTGCGCACGGACCGCGAACGCACGGCCAGCGGCATCGGTCTTGCCCTCGCCTGGCACGGTGCCGGTTTCACGGGGAGTGGCGAGATCAAGCTCGCCAGCGTCGCCTCCCTGGAGTTGACCGCCGACGGCCGGGTGGTGGTTCTGACGGCGAGCACGGAGATGGGCCAGGGCACGAAGACGATCTTCCCGCAGCTCGTCGGCGAGGCCCTGGGCATCCCCGACCACGATGTCGAGGTCGCTCCACAGGACACGGCGTACGTCCCCGACAGCGGGCCCACGGTCGCGTCGCGCACGGCCATGGTCGTCGGCGGCCTGCTCATCAAGGCGGCCCAACGGCTTCGCGCCGAGGTGGAACAGGCGACCGGCGGCTCGTTCGCGGACACCCACCGCGCGTACGCCGCCACCAACGGCGCGACCCGCATCGACCAGCGCTTCGAGCCCTATCCCGACAGTGTCACCTTCGACGACGACCTGTACCGCGGCGATGCCTACCCGGCATTCGGCTGGGCGGCTTGTGTCGCCCGCGTGGACGTCGATCTGGACACCGGCGAAGTGCACGTCCGCGACGTTGTGGCCGCCGACGACATCGGCCGGGTCATCCACCGCGTCCTCGCCGAGGGCCAGGTGGAGGGCGGCACGCTCCAGGCTGTCGGCTACGCCACGATCGAGGAGATCAAGCTGCGCGACGGCCGCTACCTCAACGATCGACTCGCGACGTACATCATCCCGACCTCACTCGATGCGCCGCGTATCTCGACGATCCTCGTGGAGGCCCCGTTCCATGCCGCGCCCCATGGTGCCAAGGGGGTCGGGGAGCTGCCGATGGACGTCGGGGCCCCGGCCGTGGTCGCGGCGATCGCGGATGCGACCGGTGTCTGGATCGGCGACCTGCCGGCCTCCCCGGAGCGGATCCTCGCCGCGCTGACCGGACGGGCGGACGTCGCCGGGCCGCGCCCGGCCGAATCGATGCCCAGGGCGAACGCCAGGTGACGACGTACGGGCTCCGGATCAACGGCACGTCCATGGAGGTCGACGTGCCCGGCATGCGCCGCCTCCTCGACGTCCTGCGTGGCGACCTCGGGCTGACCGGCACCAAGGAGGGCTGTGGGGAAGGGGAGTGCGGCGCGTGTACCGTGCTGCTCGATGGGCTGCCCGTCGATTCGTGCCTCGTGCCGGTCTGTCAGGTCGCGGGCATGGACATCCGTACCGTGGAAGGGCTGGCGGCCCCCGTGCCGCCCGCCGATGCCGCCGCCGGCGAGACCGTCGCGCTCGATCCACTGCAGGTCGCATTCCTCGTGACCGGTGGGGCGCAGTGCGGGATCTGCACTCCGGGCATGCTCATGGCCGGACGGGCGTACCTTGATGCCGGAGGCGGGCCGGACCACGACGCCATCCGCGAGGCGATCGCCGGCAACCTGTGTCGCTGCACCGGCTACACCAAGATCATCGAGGCGATCGCGCTCGTCGCGTCGGCCTCCCCGGGCACTGGACCCGGCCCAACGGAGGCACCGCGATGAGCAAGACCGACGACCGGATCCCCGTCCCGACCAACGGGCACCGCCCGCCCGCCGCGGCCGACCGCCCGACCGCGGCTCCCAGCGCACATGACGACGAAGCCGCTGGCGAGCCGAAGATGCTGTTCACCCCGGGGCAGGCAGCCGTCGGCTTCGGGATCATCGCCGGGCTCATCCTGCTGGTCCTCGGTCGCCGGCGCGGCCGGAAGGGCTGAGGTCGCCGCGCACGATGTCGATCGAGCCGCCGGTCACCAGTCCGAGGACGCTGGCGGTGGCGTACGCGCTGCTCGCGGGGGCGGCACGGGACGGGGAGCCGGCACGGAACGTGGAGCCGGCACGAAACGGGGAGCCGGCACGGGCCATCCAGCCGATGGCCGGCGGCACGGATCTCCTGGTCGCCCTGACCGGCGAGCTCGGCGAGCCACCGACCAGCGTCCTTGACCTGTGGGCCATCGATGGCCTGCGCGGGATCTCCCTTGATGACGACACGCTGACCCTGGGCGCCCTGACCACGTACACGGACATCCGGAACTCGCCGGCGTGCCGCGAACATCTGCCCGCCCTGGTCGAGGCTGCGGCCACGATCGGCGCCGCCCAGATCCAGCACCGGGGCACCCTCGGCGGGAACGCCGCCAACGCATCGCCCGCCGGCGACACGCTGCCGATCCTGCTGGCCGCCGACGCGACCCTGGTCCTGGGCTCCGTCCGCGGGCAGCGCGACGTGGCGGCTGCGGACTTCTGGACGGGCTATCGACAGACGGCCCTCGCCCCGGACGAGCTGATCGTGCGCATCGCCTTCCCGCTCCGGCCCAGGCGCGAGATGCGCTTCCGCAAGGTCGGGACCCGCCGCGCCCAGTCGATCAGCAAGGTGGTCATGGCCGCGGCCTGGCGCGACGGCACGGCCGGGGTCTGGCGCGATGTCCGGGTCGCCCTCGGATCCGTGGCCGCGACCCCGATCCGGGCCCGTCGCACCGAGGCGGTCCTGGAGGGCATGGCGCCGACCCCGGAACAGGCCGATCGTGCCGCCGAGACGCTCGCCGCCGAGCTCGAACCCATCGATGACGTGCGGTCCACCGCCGAGTACCGCCGCATCGTCTCCGCGCGGATCCTCCATCGCATCGTGCGCGAGGCGGGCGGCTGGTGATGCACTCGCGACCTCGATCCTGGCGCGATCAGCGGCGCGAGCGAGGATCCCGATGACGCTGGATCGCCAGACCCTCGAGCGTCTGTTCGAGGGTGCCCCGCGGTTCCTCGATCGCGTCCAGGCGGCTGGCCCATACGCCGCGACCGCGGCGCTGTTCGAACGCGCGCGCTCCATCGCCCACGCGATGCCGGAACCGGAGCAGATCGAGCTCATCGACGCCCATCCGCGACTCGGCGCCCCGCCAGGCATGGTCTCCGCCCTGAGTCACGTGGAACAGGGGTACGACCGGGAAACCGGCACGCCCGTGGACGTGGCCGCTGAGCTCGAGCGCCTCAACGACGCCTACGAGGCCCGCTTCGGGTTCCGCTACTGCGTCTTCGTCGCGGGCCGACCGCGCGAGGCGCTGCTCGCCGGGTTCGCCGCCGCCCTCGATCGCGATCGCGACGCAGAGCGAACCCGCGGCCTCGACGCCGTCGTCGATATCGCCATGGACCGACATGTCAAGCTGTCCGCGGAGGCGCTGCCATGATCGAACTGACCGCCGACCGCTACGGCAAGGCCGCCATCCGCATCGTGCGTGTGGGTCGCGACGAGACTCCCCATCGATTGCGCGACCTCACGGTCGCGGTCGCGCTCGAGGGCGACTTCACGGCCGCCCACACGGACGGTGACAACACCAACGTCATCGCCACCGACACGATGAAGAACACGGCCTACGCGTTCGCCGCTGAGCACCTCACGGGCTCCATCGAGACGTACGCCACGGCCCTGGCCCGACACTTCCAGGAGGCGCCCCAGGTGGCTCGCGCCACGGTCAACGTCCGCGAGCACGCCTGGCATCCGATCGACGTCGCGGGATCGCCCGCGCCCGATGCATTCGTGCGCAGCGGGCAGGGGACCCGGGTCGCCACGGTCGCAGCGACACGGAACGAGCTGACCGTGGAGGCCGGCGTCGAGGATCTCGTCCTGATGAAGACGTCGCGATCCTCGTTCAGCGGGTTCCCGCGCGACACATTCACGACTCTCGCCGAGACCGACGACCGGTTGATGGCCACGAAGCTGACGGCGATCTGGCAGTACGGCTCGCCCGACCTCGACTTCGATGCGGCGCATGCGGCCGTACGGGCCACGCTCCTCGAGGTCTTCGCCGACCACGACAGCCCGAGCGCCCAGACGAGCATCTGGATCATGGGCCAGGCCATCCTGGAGCGCCACGAGGAGGTCGACGCCATCCACATGGTCATGCCCAATCTCCACCACTGGACGGTCGACCTGTCGGCCTTCGGGATCGCCAACGACCGGCTCGTGTACGTGGCCACGACCGAGCCGCACGGGCTCATCGAGGCGACCGTGCGACGCAGCGATGGCTGACGACCGATGACGACGCCGCGGATCGAGGTCAGCGGGCCGACCGTGCCGGGCACGGAACGTGTCCTGACCCCGGACGCCCTCGACTTCATCGCCGACCTGCAAGGGCACTTCGGTGCGGTTCGCCTCGACCTGCTGCGTCGGCGCACGGAACGTCAGGCCGCCATCGATTCTGGAGAGGCGCTCGGATTCTCCCCGGCGACCCGGCACGTCCGCGAGGCAGAGTGGACCGTCGCCCCGGCACCGGCCGATCTCGACGACCGACGGGTGGAGATCACGGGACCGGCCGAGCCCAAGATGATGATCAACGCCCTGAACTCGGGCGCCCGGGTCTTCATGGCCGACCTCGAGGACGCCCTCTCGCCGACCTGGCAGAACGTGATCGGTGGCCAGGCCGCGCTGATGGACGCGGTCCGGGGCACGCTCACCTTCGATTCCCCCGAGGGCAAGGCGTATCGGGTCGGCGATCGGCCGGCCACGCTCGTCGTCCGGCCCCGGGGCTGGCACCTCATCGAGTCGCATGTGCTCGTCGATGGCGTGCCGGTCAGCGCGTCGCTGTTCGATGCCGGGCTGTACCTGTTCCACAACGCGGCCGAGCGCATCGCCCGCGGCACGGCACCGTACTTCTACCTGGCCAAGCTCCAGTCGCACCACGAAGCTCGCCTCTGGAACGACGTCTTCGTCTTCGCCGCCGAGCGCCTGGGCTTCCCACGCGGCGCGATCCGCGCCACCGTGCTCGTCGAGACCGTCCACGCGGCCTTCGAGATGGACGAGATCCTGTATGAGCTGCGCGAACACGCCGCCGGGCTGAATGCCGGCCGTTGGGACTACCTGTTCAGCGTCATCAAGACGTGCCGTACCTCGCCGTCCCTCGCGTCGCCGGACCGCTCACAGCTGACCATGACCGTGCCGTTCATGCGTGCGTACACGGAGCTCCTCGTCCGGACCTGCCATCTGCGCGGGGCGCACGCGATCGGCGGGATGGCCGCATTCATCCCGAACCGGCGCGACCCGGAGGTCACGGAGCGGGCGCTGGCCAGGGTCCGCGACGACAAGGAGCGCGAGTCGGGCGACGGGTTCGATGGCACCTGGGTGGCCCACCCGGACCTCGTGCCCATCGCCACGGAGATCTTCGATGGCGTGCTCGGGGCCGCGCCGCACCAGAAGGGCCGGCCGCGCTACGAGGTGGCCATCCTCGCCGAGCAGCTCACGGACTTCACGGTCGAAGGTGGCGCCGTGACCGAGGCCGGCATCCGCGCTGACGTGCGGGTCGCGCTCGCGTACCTCGACGCGTGGCTGCGCGGAACGGGCGCCGCCGCCATCGATGACCTGATGGAAGATGCCGCGACCGCCGAGATCGCGCGCTCACAGCTGTGGTTGTGGATCACCCAATCGGTCGTGCTCGACGACGGGAGCGTCTTCGATCCCGATCGCTATGACACGATCCGTGATCAGGAACTGGCACGGCTCGGTGGTGCCACCGAGGGCCGTCTTGCCGAGGCCGTCGACCTTCTTGACCGCCTCGTCCTGGACGACACCTTCGCCGAGTTCCTGACCCTGCGGGCCTACGCCATCCTGGAGTGATCGGGGCCCTCAGCCGGCGATCGATCCTCGGGCGACGACGCGACCGGCGCCGCGCCTTCCGACGAACAGGCCAGCGCGCACGACCGATGCCCCTCGGACAAGGACATCGCGGACGGCGCCGTGCACAGCCAGCCCCTCGTACGGGGTGTAGTCGCTGGTGTGGTGCAGCTCGGAGGCCCGCAGCACCCGAGATGCGCCCGGGTCGAAGACGACGATGTCGGCGTCGCGACCGACCTCGAGCGCGCCTTTGCGCGGGAGGCCGAACCGCTCAGCCGGGGTCGTCGCCAGCAGATCCACCATCCGTTCGATCGTGATCCGCCCCGCCGCGACGCCTTCGCTGTACAGGAGGGTGAGCAACGTCTCGATGCCGGGGGCGCCGTTGCTGATCCGGTCGAATGACACGCCGGACGCGGCCTCCGCCTTTTCCACGCCGACTCGATCGGGCACGTGATCGGTCGCCACGAGATCAAGCGATCCGTCGGCAAGCCCGACCCACAGGGCAGCGCGGTCGGCCGCGGAACGGAGCGGCGGCGAGATGATGAAACATGCGCATCGGACGGGGTCGGGCTCGTCGTACTCGGCCTCGGTCAGGACAAGGTAGTGCGGGCACGTCTCGGCGGAGACTCGAACGCCGGCCGCCCTGGCGCGTCGGACCTCGTCGAGGGCGGCAGCAGACGACAGGTGCACGATGTGGACCGGCGAGTCGGTCGCGCGCGCGAACGCCAGGGCCCGGGCCGTCGCAACGGCCTCCACGTACGACGGCCGCGAAGTCGCGTGGAACCGCGGCGCGGTCTCTCCACGGGTCAGGCAGCGGGCCACCCCGGCGTCGAGCAGGACGGGATCCTCGCAGTGGACCTGGAGCATGCCGCCCCGTTCGCCCATCACGCGCATCGCGTCGAACAGCGCCTGATCGCCGAGCCGGAAGTCGAAGACCATGAACGCCTTGGACGTGGCGACCCCGGCCTCGATCGTGGCGGCCAGCTCGCCGAGCGGGTCGTCGGCGTGACCGGAGATCGAGAGGGACAGCCCGTAGTCGATGGCGCTGTCTCCGTCCGTCGCGGCGCGCCACTCGCGCAGGCCCACGAGCAGCGATCGCTCGGCCGCCGGCGACGACCCTGTTCCGGGATTGTTGAAGGCCAGGAACGTGGTCGTGCCACCGAACGCCGCAGCCACGCTGTCCTGGAAGAATCGATCGGGCGCGGCGTCGCTCGCGACCCGGGTATGCGTGTGCACGTCGACGACGCCAGGCAGGACCAGCATCCCGGTCGCATCGATCACCCGATCCGCCCCGGCGGCTGGGCCGGAGAGATCAGGCTCGATGGCCTCGATCACGCCGCCCGAGGCTGCGATATCGGCTCGACGCGACCGCGCAGCGGTGACGACGGTCCCTCCCCGGATGACGAGGTCTGTCAAGCCCGCTCAGTCGTCGAGTTCGAAGAGCCGGATCGGCTGGGCGCCGTGCCACAGCGCGCGCCGCCCGACCTCACGCAGTCGATCCTGCCAGCCGTCATCGGCAAGGAGCGTGGCGAAGTGGTTGGCCGCGAGCTGGCCCACCTTGGATGCCGTCGTGCAGGCGCCGTAGGGGAAGAAGATCTCGCACTCGCTGATGCCCCCCGGGTACAGCGCGAGCATCCCCGGCGCCGGGTGCGACGTGTGATTCTCGTAATCGATGCCGGGGCGGAAGTCGCCGTACGGGATCCACGTGGACTCGCCCGACCAGCGACAGTGGATGAGCCGCGACTCGATCGGGAGCATCCGTCGGATCGCCTCGGTCGTCCGGGGAGCGGCGCTTTCCCAGCGGGCGCTAAAGTGGAGGTCGCCGACCTCGATGCGCAAGATACCCATCCGCGGAGGATAGTCCTTGGCCGGGAACACGACCGGGCACACGACCGGGCACACGATCAGCACGCACGTCCTCGACACGGAACGTGGGGTGCCGGCGGCCGGTGTCCGGGTCGCGCTCTATCGACTCGGGGTCGGGACGAACGGCGCGATCCGGATCGCCCAGGCCCTGACCGACGCCGACGGCCGGGTCCTCGACCTGCTGGAACGCCCGCTCGTCGCCGGGGAGTACCGCCTCGAGTTCGACATCGCCGCCGACAGCGGCTCGTTCTTCACGAAGATCGCCATCGACATCTCGATCACGGATGTCGAGCGCAGCTATCACGTGCCATTGTTGCTGGCGCCCTTCTCGATGACCACCTACCGCGGCAGCTGACCGTTCGCGGCGCGACGGGCCGACCCCGCGGCGGCGGCAGGGCGCGCTACCTGAGGATGGCGGCCGCGTCGATGTCCACGCGGGTGCGGCCCGAACTCGACTTCGTGACGAGCTTGACCGTGTGCCGTCCGGTCGTGGCCCATGACGTGGCGTAGACGACGACACGCGAGAGCGTAGAGCCGCGGTACAGGCTGACCGTCGAGACGTACGCGCCATCGACGTAGACATTGACGCTGGCGCGGGTCGGACCCTTGGGGGCCACGATGCCGATGGCTCGGCCGGTGAACCGGAACGTGACGGACGAGCCGGCCGTGGTCGAGGTCCGGAACTTGCCTGCGCTCGCCGACCTGTTCCGGGTGGTGGTCCAGGTGCCGGCATAGGTAGCGAGCGGCGTTGCTTCCTGGACGAGGGATGCCTTCACGACCGGGCCCTCCACGGCGGCGCCGATGTTGCCCGCCCTGTCCCGTGCCCGGATCCTGAATCGGTACTCCGTTCCGAAGATGAGATCGCGCTTGGCCGAGCGGGCCGTGGTGGTCGAGGTGATCGTGCCCCAGCCGCCGCCGGCAGCGCTGCGCATCAGCCAGTACGAGGCGACCCCGCTGAGGTCGTCCGTGGCCGCGGGCCAGGTCATGGAGGTCGAGACGGCCGTCGATGAGATGACCGTGCCGCTGTTGATCCTGTGGCGGTCCACGGGGAGTGCCACGGGTGGCGTCGGGTCCACGGCTCGATAGGCGTTCGCCAGCCGGCCCGTGACCGTCAGTCCGGTCGTACTCCTGAGCCGTGTCCCTGTCCCGAGCAGCCGGGCGCGAAGGGCCAGCGGATCGGCGAGGACCGCCCCCGATCGACTGCCGATCAGGGCCGCGACGCCGGTCACGTGGGGGGCCGCCATGGACGTGCCATCGCGGAACACGTAGCACGGTGATGGGCAGTCGGCGAACTCCGGGTTCGTACTCAGGATGTTCGTGCCGGGCGCCGCGATGTCGACGGAGATCGCCCCATAGTTCGAGAAACCAGCAAGCTTGCCCTTCTGATCGACCGCGGCCACGGCGATCACATTGACCAG